>JAADJC010000075.1:0-8089 GCA_013151025.1 Acidobacteriota bacterium | reverse complement strand
TCGCTGTTTTTTTCGATGTACTGGGCCCCGACATTCAGGTTATTGGCCTTAATCCGTTCAATGACATCCTGAATGGAGATATTGTATTTCAACAAGGCTTCAGGCGCCACAACCACGTGAAATTGCTTTTCAAAGCCGCCGATTCCCAGCACTTCCGTTACACCCGGTACAGTCTGCAGATGAAACTTGACAATCCAGTCCTGGATGGTCCGCAGCTCTTCCAGCGTGTGTTTCCCGGTGTCGTCCTGCAGATAGTAAAACAGCACCAGTCCCATGCCGGTGGAGATCGGCCCCATCCGGGGATCCCCGAATCCCGCCGGGATCTTTTCCCTGGCTTCCTGAAGCCGTTCATTTACCACTTGCCTGCAAAAATAGATGTCCATGCCGTCTTCAAAGTAAACATTGACCACAGACAAGCCAAAATTGGAAACCGACCGTACGTTTTTGACACCGGGCAAACCGGTCATGGCGGCTTCAATCGGGTAAGTTACATATTTTTCGACCTCTTCCGGCGCAAGCCCCTCGGTCAACGTGAAGACCTGGACCAGGTTCGGGGATACATCGGGGAAAGCGTCCACCGGCAATTGACGGTAGGAGTAGTAACCGGCGGACATTACCAGAACCGCCAGTACCACCACGAGGAGCCGGTTTTTCAGGAGCAGATTCAATAGTTTTTTCATTTTCTGTCTCCATCAATGGCCGTGGCCTTCACCGAAGGAATCTTTGGCCAATTGAGCTTTTAATGTAAAGGTGCCGGAAACCGCACACAGCGTTCCGGCGGATAAACCGGAAATGACTTCCACGAGATCACCGCCCCGCGCTCCAAGTTTCACCGGCGTCTTCACCAGCTCGTCCCCTTTCTGGACAAAGACACAGTTTTCCCCGTCAATGTTCTGCACAGCCGTCAACGGAACCGTCACGTTCACCTGCCGACGGCTCATTTTTACGGAGGCGGAGACAAACATGCCGGGCCTGAGAACTCCCTTCGGGTTGGCCAGAATCACACGGGCCAGTGCGGTACGGGTTGATTCCCCCACCAATGAGCCGATGTAGGAGATTTTTCCTGCCACCGGCGGAAATCCCGGGCCGTCATGAATCGTCACCTCCTGCCCAACACGGATCAGGGGAAGATCTTTCGGATATACAGTCAAATCCACCCAGACGGTACTGAGGTCTGCCACCACGAACAGCTCTGCGTGAGCATCCATGGCCTCGCCGATGGCAACATGCTTTTGAATCACCGTGCCCTTGAACGGGGCACGAATCTCATACAGGGTGTAATCCACGTCCGCCTCGGCGGAGAGTTTGTTTAATTCTCTTTCTGAAAATCCCAGGGCGTGAAGTTTCTGTTCGGCCGCCCGAACCGAAATCCTGCCCTCCGCGAGGTCCCGGCGCGCGTTCAGAAATTCCTGCTCTGATGTGATTCGTTTTTTATGCAGGCGGGATTCCCGCTCAAAGGCAGCTTCCGCCAGTGTCAGACGCTCCCGGGCAGCAAGAAAAGCGCTTTTGGCATCCGCAAGATCCCGGCTTTCAATTACCGCCATGATCTCACCCTTTCGAACTATATCTCCGAGGCGTTTCCGCACTTCCCGGACAATGCCCGATACCCGGGGCACCACGTGGGCCACCCGATCCTGGTTCAGGGTAATTTCACCGGGCAGCTTTGCCATAACATCCAATGAGGCCGGCCCCACCGCCGCCACAGTGATTCCGAATTCCTTCAACTCTTTCTCTGACAAGTGAACAGCCTGTTTTGTTTCCTCGTGATGCGTTTCACCTTTCCCTTTCCCGGCCCGGCTCCCACCACATGCGGCTGCCATCAGCAGGGATGCCGCCATCACCGTCATGAGAATGCTTTTCCAGCTTTGTTTCCACAAAACTTTCATGTTTCGTCTGATCATTTTTCCCCTCCTGTTTCACCGCTGCCGGCATCTTTCATATTTTGGCTGTTCCACTCTTCCAGTTTTCTGCCTGTCATCGCCTCCACTCCGGCTTTCAGTCTGTGGTACCGGGCAAGGGCATCGACGTACTCCATTTCCACATTGAAATAGGTTCGCTGGGCATCCAGCACTTCGATAAAACTGAATTTCCCTTCCCGGTATCCCATCCGAACCGCCTCAAATGCCGACCTTGCCGCAGGGAGCATACTCGTTTGGACAGCCGTGACTTCTTTCACCGCTAAAAGGAGCTGTTCATACAACAACTGAAATTCGAGTCTCAGATTGATGGTGGAAAATATCATCCTGTCTTTTGTCTGCACCACCCGGGAACGGGCCTCCATAATGCGGCCCCGGTTCCGGTTCCATACCGGTAATCGCAGCGTCACCCCCACCACATAAGCGGCGTCGTCTGTTTCCCTGAATTTACGAAAACCTGCGGAGAGTGCCAAATCCGGAACCTGTCCGGCTTTTGCAAGTGAAAGCCGGCTTCGGCTCTGTTCCAGCAAAGCAGCCCATTTCACCATCTCAGGGTTCTCATTCAGCCCGTGCAGGAGCCGGTTCCTGTCCGGAACCGAAAGAGTTCCGCCCAGTTCTCCGGCAACACTGTCAAATTGCAGCCGGTTTTCGCCGATTGCCGCCGCCAGCCTGCTCCTGGAAACCGACAGGTTGCGCCTCGCCTTCTCCAGCCGGATCCGTGCCGTGGACAGCACCACCGATGCCCGGGTTTCTTCCACGGGAGACACCTTGCCGGCATTGACCCGCTCTTTGACAGTGCTGTGAAAAGCGGTGGAGATGCGAAAGAGCTCCTCAGCGATGGCAAGGCGTTTCTGGGCCGCGAGAACATCAAAAAAGCCGGCAGTGGCATCCGCAATGATTCTCCGCTCCAACGACTGATACCGGTGTTGAGCCAGCTTCAGTTCTGCATCCGCAATCCGGGAGCGTTTTTTCCGCTTTCCGCCCAATTCAATCAATTGTCCAAGGGCAATCGTTGTTTCCGCCAGGCCGGTACCGGTGTAAACGCCCGTACCGCCAATATTCTCCATTTCCACTGAAAGTTCCGGATCCGGCAGCAATCCCGCCTGCAGCCGGACACCCTTCAGTGCCTGAATCCCGTTCCGGGCGGCCGTAAGTTCCCGGTTTTTCGACAGCGCGGTCTGCACCGCCTGCTTAAGCGTCAGAATCGGTCTTTTTTCAAGTTCGGATTCAGTGCCACCGGTTTCTGCAGTGGTTTCCGTTGTTATGGAAAAGGAACCGGTAGGAACCGATACCGCTTCCTGCGGTTTTGTACGGGCCGGAAAAGTTATCAACCCGGTTACTATCATCATAATTATTATAATTTTCATATAGTTACTCCTGAGAATGTACATTCCGGTCAAAATCAAAATTAACCGGAGCCGCAGCACAAACCACGGCCCGGACAAACAATTTCAGCTTCTGTTTCAGGGTGAAAGAGTATCAGATACGAAGAATAACCGTTCGAAGGGCAGAGAGGGAATGAAGGGGCGGGATAATTTTCATTTGCCGGGAGTGAAGGGAAGAAACCCAGGCGTCAGCCGGCAGCTCCACCGGGGACAGCGGAGCCGTCACATTCGCACGGACAGAGGAAACACTGTGAAGCACCTGGCTGTGGACAAAAGGCTCCGTTTTCGGGAGGGGGATATCGGTGCAGGGCCCGGACGGATGGGGTTGACAGAGAAAAGCACATCCATCCGGATTTGATTCATCCGGGCCGGGATGGCCCTTGAGCTCCACCGATATATGCTTCCCCGGCGCAACGCATAAAACCGCATTGTTTAAATCCCCCCCGAGGGCAGCCCCGGGCATCAGGAGGGTAAACAGCAGGCTCAGCATTACAAGTCGGGTGATAATTTTTTTACCGGTACGTTTAATTTTCTTCTTCATCACAGAACATCATACAGGATTTTTTCCGGACTGTGGCTCAAAATTGAAATCATTCACCGGCCTCATCAATCATGCGGATCATTTGCTGTTCCACTTCTTCCGCAATCCGGGCCATTTCAGGGTCGGTGGACAGTGCCGCAAGGAGGGCAGTGGGACGAACCATGCCGATTATTGTTTTGCCTTCATCTTCGTAAACAGAGATGCGGCAGGGAAGTGCCATGTTCATGCTCATATCCAGGCCCAGTACCCGGTTCGCGTACGCGGGGTTGCAGATTTCCAGTATCCGGCATTCCCTGTCAAGGGGGAATCCTTTTTCGTTCAGGGTAACTTTCAGGTTGTGAATATGGAGTACACCGAAGCCATTTTCCCGGACACGGGCCTCCAGCAGGGACATGACACTTTCTATGGATTTTCCAGTTGTTTTCAGATATTTCATTGTTTCCTCCCTTTTCGGGTTGCAGGACAGACAGAGCCGGAGTGATTGCCACCCCGGCCCCGCGTCTGTATTACTATCCGGCGTTTACCGGATAGTGTTCACATCATGCTGCCGTCCATGTTCCCGTTGTGGTCATAGGAATCCGGGATCATCACCATCGGGATAGCGGTTTGAATGCCATCGGTGTTAATGAGCCCGAGGGGAACCATTCCTTCCTCGTCGGTCCGGATTTCCATCGTCCCTTCAAAGGTTGAGATGTCTGCCACACCATCAAAAAAATTGGAAAGAATATCTACAACCTGATTCCCCGCCAAAAGGGTAAGATTCCGTTCGGCAAAAGTGGTACCATCCGGGTTATTCAGTGTAAGCGTGGTGGTCATTTCCACATCCGATGTATTGACAATGGCGAAACCGGTGATATTGTGATCATCGTTCCGCACCATCATGCCATAGCCCATACCCATGCCCGACATGAACCGCATCCCCATGACACCCACCTGGGTGGCCATCCGGTCGGAATTTGTATCAAAACGTTTGTAGAAGATACTTACAAACAGATGATCGCCCATGTACATATCCCGGTCGTCCGCATCCGGCTGGTCGCTGGAATTGATGAACACTGCCCAGGCAATCTGCTGCGGATCGTCCGGTGTACCCAGTTTCAGGGAGAAATAGCCCGACTGTGGCACGGTAAATTCGATGGAAGATTGGGAAATTCCATTGTATATCACGCTAAGATCAGAACCGTCCTGGGCGTAAAAATAAAGGGTCCCACTGACTTCCTGTCCGGTACCGGGGTTCATGAACACCAGCTCGGTCTCATAGCCGCCACCCAGTACAATGTGGGGCAGTACCATATTGTGCTCCATTTCCATTCCGTCCTGGTTCATGTGAATTCCGCTTCCTATACCATCACCGTGGGCAAATGTTCCCACCGTTACCGTTAGTATCATCATCGCCATTGTGAATATCATTGTCAGTCTTTTCATATAGCACCTCCATAAATGTGTGCAGTGAGCCCCGATTGCGGGGGTAGTTGATAAAATCGTTGCCTTGATGTGAAAGTAGAAGTCTATTTATTGGAAACAGCCGGTGTATGGCTGTCAGAAAAACTTAAATGATCAGAACAGTTGCCTGCAGGCGAAGGAGAATCGGGTTCTCTCCTGAAGTGAGGCCCGGTGAACCCCGTCCAGCCACTGGAAATATCTTGCGCTGCACCCAGGTCCGGCCCGCTGTTGAGAAACCATGGGGGGTCTGCGAGGCTATCTGAACTTTTGTGCGGGAACCGGAGTCAATCACAGCCGGACTCAACCGGAAGTTGATGTCGGTACAACTGCACCCGAAACCCCGCACCGTGGTTTCCCCATGAGTATGGGAACAGACTGTCCCGCCATGCTCATGCATGGCGCACTGACATTCACTGCCGGAAGCGAACATGGCGACGGAACCGTCAGCACCCACGCAGAGTGCAGCACCCTGGAGACTCATTGCCATTGTTATTACAACAACCGCCAATAAAGCCATCAGGTTTGCTCTTTTTCGGGTTCCCTTTGTCACTCTCATGTTCATTCTCCCTATGAACCATCAGTTCATAACGATATTATTATAGACATTGTTTCTGTTCTGTCCAGTGACGGCTGTCACCGTTATAGGGGTTTATCCGATTCTATTGCAAGTCCCGGTTCATCTGTTCAAACTCTTCCTTTGTAATCTCCCCCGCCGCATATCGCGTCCGGAGAATCTCAACGGCATCGCTTCGGGTTCCCTGCGAAAATGATCTCTGCCAGCGGCCCCAGCCGCCGACCATCACCCCGCAGGCAATGATTGCCGCAATAAACAGTAACGGCCACAGCCACATGCCGCCCAAAAATCCATGTCCCATCATTTTGTCAACTCCTGTAATTGTTTGTTTCCGTTAATCAATCAGGAATACCGGTTATCTCAGTCCTGTCCTTCTCAACCGCAGCGCGTTGGCCACAACGGAAACGGATGAAAAGCTCATGGCTGCGGCAGCAATAATCGGACTCAAAAGGATACCGAAAAACGGGTACAAGATACCCGCTGCCACCGGTACACCAAGAGAGTTATATCCAAAGGCAAAGAGCAGATTCTGCTTGATATTACGCATTGTTGCCCGGCTCAGTTTCCGTGCCCGGACAATACCGTTCAAATCACCTTTTACCAGCGTCACATGGGCACTTTCCATAGCCACATCGGTACCGGTTCCCATGGCAATTCCCACATCAGCCAGTGCCAGTGCCGGAGCATCGTTGATGCCGTCACCGGCCATCGCCACCACATGGCCTTCCTCTTTCAGCTTTCGAACCACTTCCGCTTCTTCCGCTTTCTGATCCGGCAGTACACCCGCCACAATGTCATCCAGGCCCAGCTTATCGCCGACAGCCTTCGCAGTCTGTTCATTATCGCCGGTTAACATTACGATCCGGACTCCCTCCCGATGCAGTGCAGAAATGGCATCCGCTGATGTTTCCTTGATTGGGTCCCCGATTCCGATTATCCCCACCGGTTCATTATCAACCGCGACAAATACCACGGTCCATCCGTTTTTGCGCATCTCTCCCGCGCGGTCGGCGTAAGCGGACAAATCCAGTTTCAATCGTTTCATCATGGGCTCATTCCCCAGAGCAACATCTTTCCCGTCAATATTCCCCCGGACGCCGTGGCCCGGAATCGCTTCAAATTCGGCAACTGTGCGGCGGGGAGAACCCGTCTCTTCCGCCTTTTTGACAATAGCATCAGCCAGAGGGTGTTCGCTTCCCGTTTCCAGTGCGGCGGCAAATCCCAGCACGTCTGTTTCCGGCAGAGACCCCACTGTTACAATTTCCGTAACAGCCGGTTTTCCTTCCGTAAGCGTCCCGGTCTTGTCCACAACAACGGTATCAACTTTGTGCATCTGCTCAATGGCTTCGGCATTTTTGAAAAGTACGCCCATAGTTGCGCCCCTTCCGGTGGATACCATGATGGACATAGGTGTTGCCAGGCCCAGCGCGCAGGGGCAGGCAATAATCAAAACCGCCACGGCGTTTACCAGTGCATGGGCCATTTTCGGATCCGGCCCGTATGCCGCCCATATCCCAAAGGTTACAATGGAAGTCAGTACTACTGCGGGGACAAACCATCCGGCAACCGTATCCGCCAGCTTCTGGATCGGGGCCCGGCTCCGCTGGGCTTCCGCCACCATGGCGACAATCCGGGAGAGCAGTGTATCCGCCCCCACTTTCTTTGCCTCCATAATCAATGACCCGTTGCCGTTTACGGTTCCGCCGACAATTTCATCACCGGCTTTTTTTAGAACCGGGAGCGGTTCACCGGTAATCATGGCTTCATCCACCGAACTTTCGCCATCCACAACAACCCCGTCTACCGGCACTTTCTCACCGGGGCGAACCCGGAGACGGTCCCCGGCCTGTACATCTTCCAAAGGAATATCTTCTTCCGTACCATCCTCCCGGATGATGCGGGCCGTCTTCGGCGCGAGACCCAGCAGCGCCCGGATTGCCTCGCCGGTCCGGCTTCTTGCCCTGAGTTCCAGCACCTGCCCCAGCAGAATCAGGGATACGATGACTGCGGCCGCTTCAAAATAAACCGCAACCTGGCCGCCTTCTCCCCGGAAGGCATCCGGAAAAATTTCCGGAAACAGGGCGGCAATCAGGCTGTATCCATACGCCACCGATACACCCAACCCGATGAGGGTGAACATATTCAGATTAAAGCCTTTCAAAGAGGCGATTGCCCGCTGATAAAAAGGCCATGCCGCCCAAATCGCCACCGGAGTGGCAAGAATCAGTTC
>JAADJC010000112.1 GCA_013151025.1 Acidobacteriota bacterium | reverse complement strand
TGATTTCTGATATCCCACATACATACCGGATAATTTATTCAGATGGGATTCCACTTCTCTGACGCTCTGTTCAAAGAGGGTTGTTGATTCCATTTGCTTATCAACTATGAATTTACTATCTCCAAGTTCGACAATTCTTTTCCCCAGCGAGTCGTAGATATCTCTGATATTTTCCTCAACTTGCCCTGACATCCCTGAAGCGGTTCGAATATCTGATGAAATATCTTTCAATGAAGATGTATTCTCTCGCACAGTCCCTGCAATGGCCTCAGCCAGCCCCACCAGTTTCCCCATTGAGTTTTTGACCTGGTTAATGGAAGCGGCAAATTCGATTGAGGTGCTGGACGTGCGCTCAGAAATCAACGAAAGCTCAGAAATGGAGTGCTGAAGGTTCTCTGCAAATCCATCCACAAAACTGACTGCATCACCGGCATTTCTCATTAGAGGTTTTTGTCCACTGGATAGCTGCTGGAGAAAATGGCTAACTTCTTCCACAACCCGTATATTCTGATTTAAGATTCTTGCGTGCTCTCGGATGTCCCCAATGACTTTCCCGGCATTATTCTTCACAACTATAAGCTTCTGGTACAAGCCCCAGAACTCATCTGTGGCATACAGCCGCTCAGCATTTCCCAGGTTCCCGGATGACATCTCGTCCGTAATCCGATTGATCACAGAAAGCGTACCTTTGAATTCCTGCTTCATCTGAAAAACAATAATTGCACCGATTCCCAGTAGCATTATGAAAAGTAAAAAAAAGTTTTTGCCGACAGCACTTGAAATGATCTCCGCGCGTAATTTTTCTTTTTCAAGTGTGAATCTAATCTTGCCGACTCCAGGCAGCTCTTTTTCCACAATGAGCCATTGACGCTGATCCCTCCTTTCAACGGAATTAAGTGGATTGTTTTGCCCATGGTCATCGGAAATCAAGGTAATTTCTGAACCAAAAAAACTCGGAGTCTCATTAATTATTTCCCTGACATGTTCAAGGGATGAGAATTTCCCAGGCTCTGCTTGAATTCTTAATGCGATTTGTTCCAATTGAGATTTCCCGAATTCTCTCAGTTTTTTCTGGGTCATTGAATTATAGGAATTTATACTCCCGACAAGTGTGAAATACATGGCAAGTATAAACAGATAGAAAACAGCCAGAGCACTCTTATTTATGCTGGACATTCTGTAAAATTTCAATCCCTGAATAGAATTTTCCGGAAACGTGGAGAGATACCGCCTGATTGTTGACATCAGAATTCTACGGACAACAAGCGAATCTACCAACCACACCATCAGGGACATGCCCAGAAAGGTTATTACCGTCATAATNNNNATACCTGTCGATTGGGAGATCCCGGATATTTTAAAACTGAAATAATAGGCATAGATTCCAGCAACACTCCACAAAAGAATGGTGGTCCATGTTCCCAAAAAACTTATTTTAACAAGACGTTTCAATTGAAGATTTCGGGTTTGTATATCCAGCGCCGTAAACTGTTCATGTGGCACCCATGATCTTCTCATATGGAAGTAAAGAAGGATTAAATGGAAAAGATAGAAAGGGAAAAGAACAAAACTTCCCCATATAAGAAAACGGATAAGAGTTTCAAACTGGATAACTTCCAGATGGAACAGCACCAAAACAGCCAGCATTCCGGCTACAAGATTCACCAGAAAATCATTGAGTAATACCCGTAAATACAATTTTTGAAATTTTGGTGACTTACTTTGTTTCATTTCACCTTGTATCTTACCAGAAATCCGGAATTGTTGTAAATACGGATATCCATTTACTCCCATATCGTTTCTGTTTCCATAAACGCAGATGAAGAGCCTTCTCGATAACAAGAGGCTCCCCATGTTCAATAAAGAAAATAAGGTCTTCGGGATTCATTCGATCCAGTCTGGAAAATACTTGCCGATACAGTTTTTTGTCCTTGTAAGGCGGATCAAAATACATGATTAAACGGCCGGATTCCGGCACTTCCTTGAATGTTGACAAGAACCGAAGAATGTCCATTTCTACAACTCGTGCGCTTCCTGAAACCGGAAATAATTCCAGATTACGGGTTACGAGTTGACGGGATTCCCTATTCTTGTCCACAAATAAAACCCGGTCTGCACCTCGGCTCAACGCCTCAATTCCCATGATCCCGGTTCCGCAACACAGGTCAAGAAATAAAGATTCCTGAATCTCACCCTGAAGAATATTAAAAACGGCCTGCCTGATTACATCTGTTGTCGGTCTGATTTCCAGTCCGGCAGGAACCCGAACCCATCTTCCCCGAAATTCCCCACCGGATACCCGTATTCTACCCGTATCAATCTCCTGTTTCTCTAATGATATAAAAAAAAGTCAAAACCAATGTTTACCAGCGAATCAGTGCGCTTCCCCAGGTAAATCCGGCGCCAAAAGAAGCAATTACGACAAGGTCTCCTTTTTTGAGTCGTCCGGACTCCACAGCCTGGTCCAGGCATGATGGAATTGTGGCAGCAGTTGTATTTCCAAATTTATTTATATTGATCATGACTTTTTCCCTTGGAAGTTTCATTCGTTTTGCCACAGACTCAATGATTCGAATGTTGGCCTGATGGGGAACAAAGAGGTCAACATCCTCAAGAGAAAAACCATTCTTTTCCACAATCTCAACAGCCACATCCGCCATTTTTGTTACTGCATGCTTAAAAACCTCCCTCCCCTCCTGATGAACGGTATGAAGGTTTTTCGCAACAGTCTCGGCGGAAGTCGGATTCAGAGAACCGCCTCCTGCCATGTAGAGGTACTTTCCGCCGCTTCCGTCTACATGCTGAATTGTGTCCAGCATACCTTCGTCCGGGCCTGCAGGCTCAAGAAGGACCGCGCCGGCACCGTCACCGAAGAGAACACATGTATTCCGATCGTTCATATCAAGAAAAGAGGTACAGACATCCGCTCCAATGACCAGAACCTTGTCATAGCGGCCGCTTTCAACCAGCATTACCCCTGTGGTATAAGAAAATACAAATCCGCAGCAACCGGCGGATACATCAAAACCATAAGCGTTTTTTGCCCCGAGTTTATCCTGGAGAAGACAGGCGCTTGAGGGGTACATCATGTCAGGTGTTACCGTTCCAAATACAATTGCGTCAATTTCTTCCGGGCCGATACCCCTCTTTTTGAGCAGAATTTTGCTGGCTTCAAGGGCCAGATCAGATGAAGCTACCCCTTTCTCCACATAATGTCGCTCACTGATTCCAGTTCGCGTCTTGATCCACTCGTCCGTCGTATCCAGATAACCCTCAAAAAAACTATTGGAAATAACTTTCGGTGGGAAGTAACTGCCTGTAGCGGTAACAACTGCGTGCCTTTTTTCCATTATTTCTCCTCCAGAAAAAAATATTAAATCTTTGATTCAACAAAGGTATTCCATCCAAAACAGGAAGGACATTTCCACAAGAACTCAGATGATTTATAGCGACAACTAACGCACATAAACGGTGCATTAAACACCATAATTTTATCTGTCTGAATAGCATATTCTTTCAGATCTTTCCTTCGATCCGGGTACAACATAAGAAACTTCCATATTTCCTGGTGAATAAGGAGCACATGGGGCATGCTTTTCATTGCTTCAATCAGCTCAGGAAACGCCGAATCGGGCCTATCCTGCTGAACATAGTAATGGGAAAGATGAAGTCGTGTGCGCCAATCTTCCGCATTTCGATTTAACAGGGAATGGCATAGCTCTTCAAACTGCTGAGGAGAAATCTGAAGATAAAGTTCCATACCGAGAAATGCCTTATCCGGAACCTGCCGAAAAAGTTCTTCCAGATGTTTCTGTGCCACACCCCTCTTTTCTCTCTTCTCCAAAGCGAGTTTCGCCAGATTCAGATATGCGGGATAAACCCTCGAATTCAATTTCAATGCCTTCTTGAAATTCGATTCCGCTTTGACAAATTCTCCGCCCTTCAAAGCCTTTTCTCCCAATTCGTTGTAAATAAATGCCACTTCCATTCGGTACTTCTCATCATTGAGAAGCTTTCCCTTAGCCATCACATTCATCAGACTGAGCAGCTTATCGTAGTCGCCAACCTGCTTGCAGAGATGCGCGTATCTTTTCAATAAACCGGTATGTTCCGGATTCAGATTGAATGCGTCCTGATAGGTTCGAACCGCCCGGTCAAGCATGCCGGCCAACCGAAAATCTTCCGCAAGAGAGCCCAATGCCCATCCCTTGAATTCATTTGGAAGGCCGGGACGATGTAAAACGGATTTATGTACCTTGATAGCTTCTGCAATGTAGCCTTTTTCCCGAAGAACATTCCCGAAAATAACATAAATTTCTTTTTTTTCAGAATCCTCTTCCATGATGGATGCCAAAAGGTTTTCCACACCGGCATTTTCTCCTGATTGAAGAGAATCAATAAGCCGGACAGATTTTATATAGAAACTGTTGGAATCATGATTATCCGTTTTCTCGTCGCTCTTACCGTATAACAGCAAACCTATCAAAATCCCAATGAAGACAACAGCAAAAAATATAACAATGGGCATTTCAGGATTCTCCGTTTCCCCCGTTGGATTCCGAATCAATAAACTCTTTTACGGCAACATTGCGATGGGTATCCAATTCCTTCTTCAGGGTCATGAGCTCGGTATCTCTTATTCGGCAATCCTTTTTTAATTGCATAACCTCTCCGAGAAATACCAGCAAGCCCAGAAGAAACCCAACTGCCATTGAAAAAAAGATAACCACAAAGAGAGGAATCTCCTTGAAAATATTCTCAGTGCCATAAAAATACTGAAAATCCACACTCTGGTAAACATTGAGGGTAAATAACACAAATAATACAATAAACAGAACTGTCCAAAATACCGTCTTAACGTACTTCATGCATTCCTCCAAAATGAGCTAACACTTCTTCCCACTTTCCACGGGAACGGATCAGAAACTCCACCAGTTCCCTGAACGCTCCATTTCCACCAGGATGAGTGGTGACAAAGTCTACAATTGCCCTTATGTCCTCCGGCGCCTCCGGCACAGTTGCAGAAAAGCCCGCCTTTCGCAATATCGGCATATCCACAAGATCATCGCCAATCGCTGCTGTTTCGTCCCAGGACACATGCAATGTATCACAGATTTCACCCACCCGGGCCATTTTATCCTTCACACCGTCCATACAGAAGTCCACACCCAGTTCATCCGCCCGTTTGTGAAGGACACTGGATTCCTTCGCAGATACAAAAGCTATATGGATTCCAGCAGTCTGAGCCATCCTAACGGCCAATCCGTCCCGGACGTGAAAAGCCTTCATATGCCCACTCATTCCCGGCCCGTAGTACAGCTTTCCGTCGGTCAACACCCCGTCCACATCCGAGATAAGGAGGGATATCTTTTTTGCCCTTAAAAGAGTTCCGTTTTCCATAAATCGTGCAGATGAATCAGACCAAGGAGTTCATCTTCTCCGTTTACCACCGCAAGTGATGTGATACGGTGTGTTTCCATTGCATGAAGTGCTTCAACGCCAAGTTTGAGAGGTGATATACACTTGGGATTTTGAACCATGCACGAACCGGCAGGTTGCTCCAGCAAATCGGCTCCCCTTTCTTCAAGAAGGCGTCGCAAATCCCCATCTGAAATCACACCGAGAAGCTTCCGATTTTTCACCACCATTGCAATTCCCAGACGCTTGCTGGACATGACATATATCACGTCCCTCATTGGATCATCCGGTGACACCAAAGGGAGTTCCTCGCCTTTATGCATCAACGCGTCCACCAGTAAGAGTTTTCTGCCCAGTTTTCCACCGGGATGGCGTGCGGCAAAGTCTTCCGGTGTAAAATCTTTCAACTCAAGAAGCACCATAGCGATTGCATCCCCTATTGCCAATGTAGCTGTAGTAGAAGATGTGGGCGCCAGTCCAAGGGGACAAGCCTCTTTCTCTATTTTCAATTCTATAGTCACATCACTGTGGATACCAAGAGTGGATTTCCGGTCTGCAGTCATAGCCACAATGGGTACTCCAATTCTCCGGATAAATTCAATCAATCGAACAATTTCTTCGGTTTCTCCCGAATTGGAAACGGCAATTACCGAATCGCCCTCTACTATCATTCCCAGATCACCATGAATTGCTTCCGCCGGATGTACAAAAAATGACGGCGTACCGGTGGATGCCATTGTCGCAGCGATTTTCCGGCAGATCAACCCGGATTTTCCCATTCCCGTCACGATAACACGGCCCTTCGTATTCTTCAGAATCTCAACAGCTTGCTCAAAATTCTCCCCGAGACCGGAAATCTGGTCCGCTACTGCTTTTGCTTCCAGCTCCAATACTTCAGTGGCAATTTCAATCGATCTCGACATCGGCCCCCGCCCTCCAGATATTCAATAACTTCCGAAGCAGGTTTGAGAACTGCTCCAAAGGATAGAGATTCGGACCATCGGACAAGGCTTTCTCCGGATGTTCATGCACCTCAAAAAAGAAACCTGTCACCCCGAGTCCTGCCGCAGCTTTTGCCAGCGCAGGGATAAATTCCCGCTGACCACCGGTGGTGGTGCCCAGACCGCCGGGCAACTGTACAGAATGGGTCACATCAAAGAGGACCGGATAACCGAAAGCGGACATCACCGGAAAAGACTTAAAATCCACTATAAGGTTGTTATAACCGAATGAACTGCCACGTTCTGTCAATATGATTTTGCGGTTACCGGTGGATTCTATCTTCTGAACGGCATTCTTCATATCCCAAGGGGCCAGAAATTGCCCTTTTTTCACATTTACAATCTTTCCGGTTTCACCGGCGGCCACCAGCATATCCGTCTGCCGGCACAGAAAAGCGGGAATCTGGAGAATATCCGCAACCTCTGCCACCATTTCCGCCTGTGAAGGGAGGTGAAAATCCGTCAGTATCGGTATCTCGAGCTCTTCCTTTACACGTCGAAGAATATCCAGCCCTTTTCCCAGTCCCGGCCCTCTATAACTCTCTATAGAAGAACGGTTTGCCTTGTCAAAAGAAGCCTTGAAGATAAGGGGAATTTCAAGTACTTCCGTAATACTCTTAAGTCGGGAAGCTATACTGAAAACAATTTCTTCCGTTTCAATCACGCAGGGCCCGGAAACCAGGAAAAAACTCTTTTCTCCTGAAGCAATACGGTTGTACAGCTTCTGTGTATCTCCACTCATTTTGCCTTCTCCTCTCGGTTCATATAGGATGCTTTGATAAAATCCACAAACAGGGGCTGCGGCTTCAACGGCTTGGACTTGAACTCAGGGTGAAATTGACAACCCAGGTACCATGGATGATCATCCAGCTCCACAATCTCGACAAATTTTCCATCCGGGGAAATACCTGTGAACTTCAGTCCGGCTTCTTCCAGTTCTTTGCGGAAAGCCATATTGAACTCATAGCGATGACGGTGGCGTTCCTCAATATCCTTTTGCCGGTATGCCTTGTAGGCGAAAGAATCTTTGCTTTGAATGGTGCAGGCATACGCACCAAGGCGCATATTTCCTCCCATTTCTTCTACATCCAGTAATTCTCTCAACTTATAGATGATACGGTACGGCGGGTTCTCGTCAAATTCCGTGGAATTGGCGTCAGCCAGTCCGGCTACGTTCCTCGCAAACTCGACAGTGGCAAGCTGCATACCGAGACAAATTCCAAAAAAAGGAATCTTGTTCAGTCGTGCATACTCGATTGCAAGGAGCATTCCTTCAATTCCACGACCTCCAAAACCGCCGGGGATCAATATACCACCAACTTCCTTCAACAAGGCAAGACTGGACTCATCCTTCTCAAACATGGAAGAATCAAACCATCTCAACTTCACGTCCAATCTATTAGCAAAACCCGCATGGGCCAATGCCTCATTCAAAGACTTATATGAATCCGCATAATCCACATACTTACCCACAATTCCGATTTCCACAACGTCTGAAGGGTTCTCTATCTTTGTCCGTAACTCTTTCCACTTTTTCAACCCCCTGCCCTGCTTTCGCAATGCCAGGTGTTGACAAATGGTGTTGTCCAGTCCCTGCTGTTCAAACATAATTGGCACAAAATATATATTTGACACATCACGAGCCTCAAAAACCGCTTCCTTTCGAATATTGCAGAAAAGAGCAATCTTATCCTTGATACTTTCCGGCAGCTCCCGGTCCGTCCGGCAGAGAATGATATCCGGTTGAATCCCGATCTCCCGCAACTGCTTCACACTATGCTGGGTCGGTTTGCTCTTCAACTCGTCTGCAGCCTTAATGTACGGCACAAAAGTCAGGTGAATATAAAGCACCTCATCCCTGGGATGCTCCAGACCAAACTGTCGGATTGCCTCCAGGAAGGGCAATGACTCTATATCACCAACCGTACCGCCGATCTCGGCAATCAGCACGTCCGCATCATCTGCAATTTTCTTGATACTGTGCTTGATTTCATCCGTCACATGGGGAATCACCTGTACCGTCTTTCCGAGGTAATCTCCCCGTCTTTCCTTCGTCAGTACCGAATTATAAATTTTCCCCGCAGTCTGGTTGTGAAACTTTGTCGAACGGGAAGATGTAAATCGTTCATAATGGCCAAGATCCAGATCTGTCTCCGTGCCGTCATCCGCCACATAAACCTCACCGTGCTGGAAAGGGCTCATGGTTCCGGGGTCCACGTTCAGATAAGGGTCAAACTTCTGGAGCGTTATCTTATAGCCGCGATCCTCCAGAAGCGCACCAATGGACGCTGCGGCAATCCCCTTGCCAAGTGATGAAATTACACCCCCTGTCACAAAAATAAACTTTGTCATTCAACATCTCCCAACAACTCCTTCAATTGAAGATAGTCTTCATTCGTGTCAATACCAATGCCGGAATAATCCGTCTTCTCGACGTGAATCCGGACTCCGTTTTCCAGGGCCCTCAATTGCTCCAGACCCTCTATCCTTTCCAGGATTCCTTCTTCCATCTTCGCAAACTCAAGCAGAAAAGATCGTTTATAACCGTAAATCCCCACATGTTTGAACCAGTGCCCCAACTCCTCATTTCGGATCTCAAAGGGAAAGGCCATCTCCCTGCTCTTACGAAAAGGAATTGGACTTCGGGAAAAATAAAGCGCATCTCCATTGCCATTACAGACTACTTTTACCACATTCGGACTAAAAAGCTCTCTTTTGTCCGTAATTCTTGCCATTACCGTCGACATCTTCAGTGCCGGGTCATCCCGAAAGGGACGGATCAGGGCGTCAATCACCCGGTTTGTAATCAACGGCTCATCTCCCTGGACATTCACAATCACATCCGCGTCCAGGTCCCTCGCCACCTCCGCAATCCGGTCCGTACCGGAATGATGGTCCGGCGACGTCATCAGCACCCTGCCCCCGAAAGAAACAACATGATCAAAAATACGCTGGTCGTCTGTGGCCACGACTACATCATCCAGTATTGAAGACGACATAGACCGCTCATACACCATTTGAATAATAGTCTTATCTTTAATTTTTAACAGTGGCTTTCCTGCAAGCCGTGAGGATTCATATCGTGCGGGTATAATTGCTTTTACCTTCATGTATAAAGATTTTACCGGATGCTTGACGATGTTGCAAGGAGAAAGGCGGGAAAGGGACAAGTAGGGACAACCTTAACCTTGCCTTCTCTCGGAGTGGGTGTCAAAAAAAAACTTGACGATGGACAGTCAAAGGCTAATCACCTCTCTTTTTCTGAAGCCATCACTTCTTTTCCGAACATTTTGTTGTTAAACATCTTTGTTTAAATTTCTCTTTTCCTCCCCTCTTTTCTGACCTTTGCGCTTTTTGCTCCTTTGCGAGAAAAGATTTTCCTACCCTCTTTCCCTGTCTTTACTTAAACTTAGACTTAGACTTAAACTTCTCCCTTCCCTCTTTCCCTGTGTGCGTTGTTCTGGTAAACTATATGAGAAATGGCAGTTAAACGAAAGAATGGGAAACAATCCAGCACACTGGCGGTTGAGTTTACGGGGCTGGCATTTGTGTGCGTGGGTATTATTGTTTTTCTGGCACTGATTTCGTTCAGTCCAAAGGACCCGACTTTCCTGAACAGCATTACGGTTTCACGGATTCGATCCACCAATTTGATGGGGAATTTCGGTGCCCAGCTTTCCGCTATTCTCCTGGAGCTTTTCGGGTACGCAGCCTATCTTTTCCCCGTGTTTTTTCTGATCACGGCCATGGTTCTGATGAAGAAAAAGACGTTCGGACCGATTTTACTGCAGCTCCCGTTTTTCCTCCTGGAGACGGTGGTTATATCTGTGCTGTTCGCTGTGGTTCTTTCTGATTTTGTCCTGATTGCTTCGGTGGCGCCCCTGGATTATGTCAGCGCAGGGGGAGTTATCGGCAATAATATCATGGGCTGGATGCTGCCCGCACTGAATACATGGGGAACACTGATTCTCCTCTTTTTCCTTCTCATCGCATTTTTTATGCTGGCGACAAAGCTGGGCATTTCCGTCATTATTGCGGCTGTTGCCGGGGCTTTCCTTGATGCGGTACGTTCCTTTTCCGCAGTTTTCAAGAGAATTGGCCGTGAATTAAGGCTGGTGAAAAAGAAAAAAACGGTGATTCGCCAGATAGATACAGAAAGAAAACACCGGGAAAAGATTCGCCGGAAAATCAAGAGCAAAGAGCTCCCACCAATCAGCCGGCAAATTCCACCTGATACTGATGACGAGAATAATCCACTGGATATTGCCGTTCACACCGGTCTGCTTCCCAAGTCCGGCAAGCCCTACAATCCGCCATGGCGGGATGTTTTCTCCAATCCGGATCCCGACAACAGTATCGACAGACAGGACCTGGGCAGGAAGGCAAATCTTCTAGTAAAAAAACTGGAAGAGTTCAAGGTGACGGGCAGGGTCGTGAATATTCATCCAGGCCCCATCGTAACGACGTATGAGTTCAAGATGGATCCGGGCATCAAGTACAACAAGGTTTTGTCCCTTGCCCAGGATCTGAGCATTGCGTTAAGCGCGGAGTCTATCCGGATAGACAGGACTCCCAAAAAACCCACTATCGGAATTGAAGTCCCCAACGACAACCGAAGGCTAATCGTCCTGAAGGAAACACTTGATACAAGTGCATTTTTATCCGCTGCGTCTCCCCTCACAATTGTTCTGGGAAAAACGATAACAGGAGAGCCCATTGTCACTTCCCTTGACAAGATGCCCCACCTCCTCGTTGCGGGCCAGACCGGGTCGGGTAAGAGCGTGGGGCTTAACGCCATCCTCTGTTCCCTGTTAATACGTAACACGCCGGATATGCTCAAGCTTATCATGGTGGACCCCAAGATGGTCGAGCTTGGCGTGTACAGCCACATTCCCCACCTCCTCACCGATGTCATCACAGACCCGAAAGAAGCCGCATCCTCCCTTTCCTGGGCTGTTGGAGAGATGGAACGGCGCTACCTGCTTTTAAAAGATGTCAAAGTGCGAAGCCTCGCAAAGTATAACGCAGTGGTGCAGGCGGAATTTTTGGACGATGAAAAACATGAGCCCATGCCATACATTGTGATTGTCATTGACGAGATGGCGGATCTCATTATGACTGCCCGGGCCCAGGTGGAAGAAAGTATTGCCAGACTGGCCCAGAAAGCGAGAGCTGTGGGCGTTCACCTCATTGTAGCCACCCAGCGACCCAGCCGGGACATTATTACCGGGGTCATTAAGTCCAACCTCACTTCCCGGATTTGCTACCGCGTGGCGCAGATGATTGATTCCCGAATTGTCCTGGATCAGGTGGGCGCGGAACAATTGCTGGGCCGGGGAGACATGCTTTTTCTACCTCCCGGCACATCCAACCTGATCCGGATTCATTCTCCCATGGTCACAGAAAAAGAGGTCAACGGACTGGTTTCTTATCTGAAATCCTACGGAAAGCCGGTGTACATGAATGAAATTAAGTCCTATGGAGCGGATGAAGATGAAGAAGAGGGATTTGAAATCGGTGATGGTAATTTGCTTTCCAGCAACGATCGTAAGTATATTCAGGCGGTAAAGCTCATTATTGCCACCGGGCATGCCTCCGTTTCCTATCTTCAGCGGAAAATGGCAATCGGGTACAACAAGGCTGCCCGATACATTGATATGATGGAACAGGACGGAATTGTAGGTCCCCCTGCCCACCAGGGTGGAAAGACCAGAGAGGTTCTGGTGGATATTGAATTTGTTCAACGATTAAAGGAACTTGACTCATGAGGTTTTTACTCTTTTCAGCAATTGTATTTGGTGTTTTCTACTTTTTTTACAGTAAGTTGCGACGTTTTCTTGCACAACTCTTTCAACCACTTAATACCGGTACACAACACGCCGGGGACAGTGGAACGAAAGAACCCGGAAGAATCAACAAGGGTGAGATGCAGCAGTGCCCTTCTTGCGGCGTTTACTTTCCCACCGGAACCGGGGAAAAATCAGGCGGCGTTGAATACTGTTCCGTCTCCTGTGTAGAAAAGGGAAAGCATAAATGAGCAAAAAGGCGGAAATTGTAAAAATCGGACGCCGCCTCTATTCAAAAGGTCTGGTCACCGGCTATGAAGGCAATATTTCGGAAAGAAACGGGGACAGCATTCTTATCACGCCTTCAGGGCTTTGCAAGGGGTACCTGAAAGAGGATGACATCATAGAAATTAACATTCTCGGTGAAAAATTAGCCGGGAACGGCGTTCCTTCATCCGAGACCGCGCTTCACCTGAAGGTTTACCGGGAACGGGAAGATATTCAGGCCATAGTCCATGCTCACCCACCTACCGCCACGGGGTTTGCCTGTGCCGGAATGGGGCTGGATCAGAGCCTCACCGCCGAAACGGTTCTCATGCTGGGAACTGTTCCATTGGTTCCCTACGGAACGCCATCGACCTCAGAACTTCCCGATACTCTGGACGGTTTTATGGGCTATGACGCACTTCTTCTGGCCAACCACGGTGCCATGACTGTGGGTAAAACGCTGGAGAACGCCTATTTTTTAATGGAACAGGTGGAACAGTATGCTAAAATCTCATTTGTAGCTAACACCTTGGGAACTCCGAAGCCCTTACCATGCGATGAGGTTGATAAACTTATGGCTCTGAGGGAAAAATTCGGGATCAATACCGGAGATCCCACGGTTTGCAGCCGGGACGGGCAAGTAACCCTCTATCGGTTTTCCAGAAATGAACTGGTAAACCTGATTCAGGAAATCTTAAATGAAGTGGGAGGATGACACATGGGCGATGCCATTGGAATGATTGAGACAAAGGGGCTGGTCGCACTGATTGAAGCCGGTGATGCCGCAGTTAAGGCTGCAAACGTCACATTGGTAACTTATGAAAAAGTGGGCGGTGGTTACTGTACCATCGTGGTCCGTGGAGATGTTGCCGCTGTCAAAGCTGCGACAGATGCCGGTGCCGCAGCAGCAAGACGTATTGGTGAACTGGTATCCGTCCACGTGATTCCGCGTCCCCACAAGGGCCTGGAAGGCACACTGCCCATCGGCACTTCAAAGTAAAGAGAAATTCCACGGAGCACAATCCATTCGAATTGTGCTGAGGCCTTTCTTATTTTCAGAACAGGGAGCATATATGCTCCCTGTTTTTGTGCCATACCCTGGAGGATGGTTCAATTTTATTCTGCTGTTTCAAACTATCCCCTATCCAATCCCGTTGATATCTTCAAATAGATACTCTCCTCTGGCAGATTCCAGTTATTGAACTTAATAAGCAATGTGGTACTATTCTTGCTGTTTATGGGCATTGAACAGAGTAAGGACCGGAAAATGAGAAAAACAAGAAAATCATCCAGGAAATCAGTCAGAAGGGGTAAATTGCTGGGCGACATTTTCTGGCATTTCCGGTTCCGTAGAAAAGTCATCCTGAAAAACCTGAATATCGCTTTTCCGGACAAAGACTTGAAATGGAAAAAGTCTATCGGGAAAAAATGTTTCCAGTCCATTGGTTCTGTACTGTTTGAATTCTTTCGGCTTCCTTCCTATTTCTCTACCGGAAAACTGAACAAAATTCTGGTTATTGACAAAGGAAAAGAACTACTTGAAAAATATAGAGATACCGGGGCTGTACTGGTTTCCTGCCACTTGGGAAACTGGGAAATCGCCGGTGCCATGATTTCAGCAATGGGACACAAACTGTCAGTTCTTGCATATAGGCAGAAAAACAATACAGTCCACAAGCTTATGCACAGGATCAGCATCCTGCGGTCTTCAGTCCGTTTATCACAGGGACTCTATGCGACCGCTTTTCGCCACCTTGAAGCGGAACGAATTTATCGCATTTCTTGCAGATCAGAATACGACGGACGAGCGGGGTATCTTTGTGGATTTCTTTGGCAAACAGGCCATTGCCGTGGACCTGCCGGCAAAATTAGCTGCCAAAATGCAAAAACCAATTCTGTTTTTCTGCGCGTTCTATGATAAAAAAGACCATCTCTATCATATGGAACTGGAAGAACTGAAATCAAAAGATGAAATGAATAACAAAGATAACGTAAAAGGCATTGTCAGAACATACACCGATAAAATCGAGGAAACCATTCGCCAACACCCGGAACAGTACCTATGGTTTCACAAAAGATGGAAAACAAGACCCGGCAATGAATCACAGGTTTACTGAAATCTCTTGTTCCTTCCTGCGTTGAATTCAGCGCGGTTGCCTCAGACCCATATCATGGAAAGATTCTTCAGTTTCGGGAAAAGCCGCTTTGCTGTATAATGAGATCTGATTATGAATGTGAGGCAATTATATGTTTGTTGGTAAAATTATCGGAACAGTAGTGGCAACCCGGAAGGATCCGAAGCTGGAAGGTAGAAAGCTCTTGATTGTCCGGCCTCTTGATGAGCACATGAAGCCCCAAAATGACTACCTTGTGGCTGTAGATACGGTCAGTGCAGGCTATCATGAGCAGGTACTGGTTGTAAAAGGAAGCTCAGCCCGAATGGCGTTTGGCATGAAGGACTGCCCGGTGGATTCTGCCATTATCGGTATTGTGGATAATTTTGTAATTGAAGATACCCAGGGAAATTCCAGATGACTTTTGTGGAGAAAACCCGAAATGCGGGAATCGTCGGTGCAGGTGGCGCCGGATTTCCCACCTATATCAAAATGCAGTCCAGTCCGGATACCATCATCTGCAATGCAGCGGAATGCGAACCCCTGCTCTACACGGACTATTATGTGATTCAAAACCACATTGACGGCGTTATCCGGGGTATTCTCCTGGTCAAGAAACAATCGGGAGCCAAACGTGCCGTATTTGCAATCAAAGAAAAACGCCATGAGCTTTTCCCCGCCATTGAAAAGGCAATTAAGGGAGCGGGTGGAGGTGTCGAGTTGTTCACCCTGGGCGATTATTACCCGGCCGGTGATGAGCAATCCCTGGTTCATGATGTCACCGGTAGAATTGTTCCCCAGAATGGAATTCCTATCCATGTAGGCGTTGTCGTAAACAATGTATTGACCTTATATCAGATATGGAACGCCATCGAAAATTCAGTTGCCGTCACGGAACGGTATGTGTCCGTAGTCGGCCGTGTCAAGCGTCCTTATGTGGCGGTTGTACCCATTGGGACACCTTTTTCAAAGCTGGCGGAACTGGCGGAACCGGAACCGGGAACGGTGATGATTGAGGGCGGTGTAATGATGGGCCAGGTCCGAAACCCGGATGATGCTGTTACAAAAACCACCGGCGCACTTGTTTTTCTGGAAGAAAACAACCCTACAGTCCGGGAAAAGATGGCTTCTTTTCAATCGGTTACACGGTTTTCTAAAGCCGCATGCTGCCAATGCACCGAATGTACAGTTCTCTGCCCCCGGTTCAATCTGGGCCATGAAATTGAACCCCATATGATAATGCGCACGCTGAATTACGGACTGGATGCGACATCAGCAGTGGCACAAGCGGCGTATCTATGCTGTCAGTGCGGTATCTGTTCCCTTTTCGCCTGCCCCTTCGGGTTGAGTCCCAGGCGCGTGTATGCGGATTTCCGAGCCAGACTCACTGAATACAACATGCCCCCTCTGGAACACGTCATTGACCCGTTCAATGATGCGAAGAAACTGCCAAGCAAGCGTTTAAAAGCACGGTTGAACCTCCTTGATATTGATGTAAAGGCAGAATTTATCGGCCCCCTTCCCTATTCGGGCCCATTCAAAATAAAAATAAAGCAGCACATCGGCTCAGCGGCTCTCCCCCTTGTTAAAATCGGGGAAACGGTAAATACCGGACAGATTCTCTCCAATGTAAAACCGGACGAGTTGGGCACACCTGTCCATTCACCGGCAAAGGGCATGGTAAAAGAAATAACGGAAGAATTCATTGTAATAGGAAGTGAATCATGAGTATGGCAATCGGCATGATTGAACTGAACAGCATCGCCAAAGGTTTTGAGGTCTGTGACACAGCCCTGAAGACCTCTGCGGTAAAGCTGGTGACCTCTCAAACGATCTGTCCGGGAAAGTACATCGTATTTATAAGCGGCAACGTTGCGGAGGTTCAGGCCGCTATTCGAAATGGCATTGAAGCGGGAGGACGCTATGTGGTGGATGACCTGATTATCCCCAATGTCCATGAGGACGTATTCCCCGCACTCTATGCCACAAAGGATGTAGGTGACATAGACGCTCTGGGTGTTATTGAAACCTTTTCTGTTGTATCTTCCATTTTCGCCGCAGATGCCGCAGTGAAGGCCGCCTCGGTTCGCCTCATTGAAATCCGTATGGCAATGGGGCTGGGTGGAAAGGCATTCTGCGCGTTTACCGGGAATATCGCGGATGTCAAGGCTGCCGAGGAAGCCGGTCTGGAAGCAGTCCATGACAAGGCTATGCTGGTAGCATCCACCATAATTCCGTCTCCACATGAGCGGTTGAAAACCGAAATCCTGTAAACCGGAGGCAATGTGCAACTGGCAGTCGTAGTCGGAAAACTATGGGCAACGGTAAAGAATCCCCCATTGGAAGGCAAACGCATTCTCGCTTGCCGTCCCATTGACAAACAAGGCAGGATAATCGGAGATCTTTTCTTTGCACTGGATTGTGTGGGAGTAGGTTCCGGGGAAAAAGTGCTCTTTGTCCAGGGATATGAAGCATCGCACAGCTTCCTGCCGGAGATGGTTCCCACAGACTATACCGTAATTGCAAAAGTGGACGAGGTGGTTCTATGAAGATTTGTACAGTATCCGGACAGATTATTTCCACAGAAAAGAACCACCGTCTTTCCGGCTACCCCCTTCTGGCTCTGGATGTACTGGAAGTGGACGGTACCCCCACCGGGGAAGAGCTTGTCGCTTTTGATACTATCGGCGTCGGTATTGGAGAACGGGTGCTGGTCACCATAGAAGGAGATGCCGCTATTCAGCTTATCCGTCATAAAGATGCCCCGGTTGATGCAGTGATTGTGGGTGTAATAGATGAAGTGGAACTGCTGGATTCTGAGGAGGCCGCACATGAGAATTGATTTGAAGCAATTTATGAAAAACAATCTATTTCCTCGCCACGGTATTCACCCGGTTTCGGGATTCTGAAATGGTGCCTTCTGCCAACACACCGGTACTGTTCAGCATCGTTGTCGCCGTTTCCGCCTTTGCTTTTATTATCGAACAACGCACTCAGATCGGAAAGAAGCTGTCCGGCGTCGTAATTGCCATGTTTTCCATGATGCTCCTGGCAAATCTGAAACTGGTGCCGGGTTCAGCCCCCTCTTACGATTTCGTTTTTCACTGGGTGGTCCCTGTGGCCATTCCCATGTTCCTGTTCAAAGCCAATCTTGTGGCAATTTTTCGGGAAACCGGCAAAACACTTGTGGCATTTTTCATCGGCGGTATCGGCACAATTATCGGCGCGTTGACAATGTTTTTCCTCCTCAACCGGGGCACACAGGCCTTGAAGGCACTGGGACTGTTCACGGCTACTTACGTGGGCGGTACGATTAACTTTATCGCAATATCCGAAATCATGAAAATCAAAGGGGATATGCTGGCTTCTGCCGTAGCTGCAGACAATGTAGTGATGGCTGTTGCATTGATTTTTCTCTTTCTTGTCCCCACAATTAAACTGGCACAGAAATTTTTCAAGTTTGATGAAAGAGAATATCTTGTAGAAACAGACGGAGATAAGCAAAATGAAACGTTGTTTGGCGGTCAGGACGTGGTATATGCCCTCTCCATATCCTTTGTCATCGCCGGATTATCCATGTTTGCCGCCAAATTTATCGGGCACATCCCTTCCATACTGATTTCTACCGTTGTTACGGTGACACTGGCCACACTTTTTCCACGATTTTTCACCAATATCCGGGGTTCTGAGGAAATCGGAATCTTTTTCATGTATCTTTTCTTTGCCGTGGTGGGAGCATCGGCGAATTTCGGCGTCATTCTACAAAACGGCATCTATCTCTTTCTCTTTGCAGCGGGAACCATTGCCATTCACCTCACTGTCATTCTCATTGGAGGAAAACTACTGGGTATTCCGTTGCCGGAGATTCTCATCGCATCCAATGCAAATCTCGGCGGTCCCACAACGGCTTGTGGAATGGCCATGGCGAAAAGATGGGATAAACTTATAGCCCCCGCTGTCCTGGTCGGAATATTCGGCTATGCCATTGCCACATTTATCGCATGGAACCTTGTCGCCATTGTCCGAATGCTTACAATCGGCTGAATATTTTCCATTTTCTCCGGGTACTGTAAATAGCCCCGGAAAGGGGAAACGGGATGGATTTGGAATGATTTTACGGTATACTACAATTAAAATAAATTGCAGGCGGAAGTAATCGATGGGGTATTTTCTCTTTGTGCCAACTATAGACACAGGTAAATTAAAAATTTCAGCAGATAATTTCAAAATACTTGAAAAAGAAACCGGAATTGATGTTGCCACATTGAGAAACGCGCTTTACGGAAGTGGCATTGACTGCCTGAAAGCCCATTCAGATCCGGCAGCTATTGAGAAAATTGCCGAAGTGCTGACTTTTCATAAAATTCCCTACCTTTTTACCCAGACAGAAGAACTCCTCAAAATTCCGGTTTACAATGCCAAAAAACTCATCGCACACCCGGACCGGATTGAGTTTCTGACAGACTCCCGGCAAAAACTGTCAATTTTTCTCCAACAGCCCATCGCAATTGCCTCAGACACAAAATGGAGCCGGGATTCGATTCAGCGAAGCGTCATGAAAGGAGAACAATTCGTCATTGCCTCTCCAGAACATGCCTTTGTATTCCGGGCAAAATCCGTCATTGTTGAGAATGTTCCGGGCACCACGAATTATTCCCGAACCCATAACACCGCACTTTTTCTGGAATATCTCTTCAAATCCGGGAATGAACTGTACGTAGACAGCTCATTCCGTCAACTTCAAGGGGTTTTGAGGGGCGGATTTCCCCGATATGCGGCATTTCTGTCCCAGATGCTCATTACCGGATTCTTGAAAGAAGACTTTCCGGAAAACTTACTGGAAGAAGTAACGGAAGAAGATAAGCCACCGCAACCCACCTATAATTACCGAAAATATACCGGCCTGAAACTATATCTTCACCGGTACCTGCGGGGAATCAAGGCCATCACCGTTGACCACACGGCTGTTGCCTGGGTCCTTTTTATTTTCCTTGCATACGGGGGAGTCCGAACCGGCAGTATCGGGGCAATTGCCCTTGGAGCCGGTATCCTTTCTGTCAGTCTGACCACCCGTTTTTTCCAGTTAATGAAGCTGAAAAACCTGATTCAGGATATTCCGATTTCCAAACTTCGCTCCGTCAGCGCAGGCTTTGTGGAAGTATTGGGCCGGATCCATGCGCAAAGTCCTCTTATATCCCCCATTTCAGGCGCAAAATGCGCATATTTCCGGTACATAAAAGAAAAAAGAGTTAATACACGGGACGGCTACAACTGGAATGCTACGGAAATAGGAGAAGCCATCGCAGATGACTGTTTTCTTGATGATGGAACCGGAATTATCTCCTTGAACCTGAAAAACGCCAGATTTTCCATCTCCGCACGGGAAAAAAGCTACAACACATATGCAGATCTGAACATGGGGATCATGCCGGCATCGGGGATAAGCAACGTTCGTTATACCGAAGAATACCTGGAAGACGGCAAAACGGTGTATGCAATGGGCACCGCCACACCGGTAAATCCCCTTCGGCGATTCGGTGAATACCTCTCATATATTAAGAAGGATAAAAACCGGCTTCTCCGGTTTGACCTGGATGGAAACGGCGTTGTCGATGAGGCGGAATGGCAGCTTGCCCTGCCCCAGCTCCGCAGAGAATTCCTGGACCACTACATGAAAAAAGGCCAGAGTTTCAGCCTGATGATCGACTATCGGAAAGATTTTCCGATATTTCTTGTGTCAGATCAACCGGAAGAAAAGCTGTTAAAAACGTTAAAATGGAAAATCCCCGTAACACTGGTTATGGGGCTTGTATCATTCGTAATCTTTCTGATCTTATTGGTCAGTATAATTGGAGGATAAAATGAGTGGATTGATTGTACTCGGAATTTTCCTGTTCATCATCTTCATCGTCATCGTAATGTTGGTAAAAATGTACAACCGGTTGATTTATCTGAAAAATCAGGTGCCGCAGTCCTTCGCAAACATCGACGTACTGCTGAAACAGCGCCACGACGAACTGCCCAAACTGGTGGAAGTAGTCAAAGGCTACGCCGCCCATGAAAAAGACACACTGGAGCGGGTAATCAAGGCCAGAAACCAGTATCTCACAGCCAACACCATCGGTGAAAAACTGGAAGCCAACAACATGATTACCGGCGCCCTGAAACAACTGTTCGCGTTGTCGGAAAAATATCCCGACCTGAAAGCAAACGAAAACTTCCTGATGCTCCAACGCCGGATTTCCGAAATTGAAAACAGCATCGCCGACCGCCGGGAAATGTACAACTTCACCGTCACCAACTTCAACACCCTTATCCAGCAATTCCCGGAAACCATCCTTGCCGGCATGATGCGTCTGGAAAAATTCCCGCTCTTCAAAGCGGAAGAAGAAGACAGAGAAGACGTAAAAATCTCCTTCACTTCCTGAACCCATTCATACATCACATAAAAATAGGGCCGGGAACCGATTCCCGGCCCTATTTTCGCCCCAACCGCCAACTGTCGCGCCCTCTGCCGATTCCTCCCCACAGCCTCCAACAGAAACATTCCGATTTTACGTTGACATCAAAAATCCAGTTGATGATTTTTTTAAATAGAAAGGTGCTATAATAATAAAAGAAAAATAAGCACAATTGTGTTTAGCCTTCCGATTCTGTGAAATAAACACAATTGAAAATGTGGAGACAAGCATGATTTATACACATGTGATTCACCAAGAAAGTAAGAGTGTAAAAAGCCCTGCTGATTTTTAGTATAGGTTGCTACATTAGCAACCTGTACAAGTAAATAAAACAAGGAGAAACAGTGTATAACTTAAGTAATAATAACCAATTAACAAATAATAGGCAACATTGTATAGGTAATCATGGAAAGCAACAGTTGCTTTTTCCATTAGTACATCTAATCTTCTGTTAGGCGAAAAAACACATGATAAAAATGAATAGCTCGTTTGCTGAAATAATAAGAGAATTACCGGAAGCGGATATCCCCCTTGAAGGCGTGAGGGCATACATATCTCAGGCAGATTCTCACCAGATTCTGTTCATGGAATTTGAAAGAGATGTTAAAGTCCCGGAACATTCCCATGGAGCACAATGGGGAATAGTCTTAAATGGAGAGATGGAATTAGCAATAGATGGGGAAACAAAAAAATACATAAAAGGAGATAGCTATTTCATTCCAGAGGGCAGGATGCATTCGGCAAGGATAAAGGCGGGCTATGCTGATATAACATTCTTTAACG
>JAADJC010000073.1 GCA_013151025.1 Acidobacteriota bacterium | reverse complement strand
ACAGATAGTTTCCGAGGCAAATGACCCCCTATCGAATAACACCCTTTCCGGATTCGAAATGTTTATCCGGAAGGACAGCGACGGAGCTGCCTGTGAACTGATCGGCAAGCCATCCTGCACGCTTCGGATCCCCCACATCCCGGAGGAAACCGACATCTTTTGGACAGGGTTTGCTATAGTCAACGTGGAAGAAGAAGTAGCCCTGACCACCTGGACCTTCTACTCCGATAACGGAACAGTAGTCGGAACCGAAACCCTCACCATTCCCTCTGAAAGCAAATTGAAGGGCCTGATGACCGGACTCTTTCCCGACGAGGCAGCATCCGCTCGCTGGGCGACCATTTCATCAAACCGGAAACTGGCAGGCATCGAAATCTATGGGACCCATGACGGCGGTATCTGCGGCCTGGTGCTCCCCGGCGATGCCACCACCACCGGTATTCTGCCGGACGTCCGCGCTCAGGAAGGAGAATGGACCGGCATCGCCATCACCAATCCGATGATGGCCAACGCCCATGTCTCCATCCGGTTGGTGAATGCCGCCGGTGTCGTCAAAGCCAACCGAACCGAGACCCTCGCCCCGCTACACAGGTTCAAAACAGTCGTGGCGGACTACTTCGAAGAAGCCGTCATCGAGGACGGGGACACCATCCGCTTCCTGTCAGACCAGCCGGTCATCGCACTGGAAGTATGTGGCGATCTGAATCGCACCTTCATGACAGCCCTGACAACAGGCAGATAAAGCCCTGCACAATCCCCAAAGAGCGGGCAGGGAGAGATTCCCGACCCGCTCTTTCTCTGTTTTTGATAACCTAAAATTGACCACCCTAGGCAGTGAATAAAACAAGGGCTGATAGAGGGATAGCATTTATTTGTCTTTTCTCAAACTCGTCACCCATCACGCTTCACTCATCACAGGGAGGATGCCAAAGCCTTCCTCTCTGCCTTGTTCCTACTTGTCTGAAACCTCTTTTCACCGGGTCGGTAATGTGGTAGTCTATTCGAAAGAAAGGACAACCCTGGACATGGAGGCGAGTATGCATATTAATGACCTTTTAAAAATTGCCACAGAACGCGGCGCATCTGACCTTCACCTGAAGGTGGGCTCTCATCCCGTCTTGCGAATCAACGGGAAATTGGCGCCCCTCACCGAAATCAAGAAACTGATGCAGGAAGACACGATTGCCATGGGGTTTTCCCTGATGAACGCCCGGCAGAAGCAGAAGTTCAAGGAAACGCTGGAAATTGATATCGCATATTCCGTGCCGGGGCTGGGTCGATTCCGTTGCAACATTTTTCAGCAACGGGGCACTGTGGGACTGGTACTCCGTGTGATTCCGGTGAAAATTCGTACCATCCGGGATCTCCTCCTGCCAAAGGTGATTGAGAAAATCTGCCAGGAACAGCGGGGACTGGTTCTCTGCACCGGAACCACCGGTTCCGGTAAATCCACCACCCTGGCGGGTATGATTGACTATATTAACAGTATCCGGACCGAGCACGTCATTACCATTGAAGACCCCATAGAGTTCCTCCACCGGGACAAGAAAAGTATCATCAACCAGCGCGAAATCGGGGTGGACACCCGAAACTTCGCTGCTGCCCTTCGAAGCGCGTTGCGCCAGGATCCGGATGTCATCCTCGTCGGTGAAATGCGAGACTACGAAACCATTGAAACCGCATTGACCGCTGCAGAAACCGGGCATCTCGTGCTCAGTACCCTGCACACCCTGGACGCCACCGAAACGATCAACCGTATTATTTCCGTCTTTCCACCCCACCAACAGAAACAGATTCGCCTTCAGCTATCTCAGGTGTTGAAAGCGGTTATCTCCATGCGCCTGGTTCCCAGGTTAGATGGCAAAGGCCGAGTACCCGCCTGCGAGATACTGGTCAGCACCCCTTATATTCGGACCCTGATTGAAGAAAAAGAAAAAACAAAATTGATCCATGACTCCATCGCGGGAGGAACTTCCCAGTACGGAATGCAAACCTTTGACCAGTCTCTGTTCTCCCTGTACAAGAAAGAACTGATTTCTTATGACGAGGCGTTGAAACGTGCCAGCAACCCGGATGAATTCAAGCTCCGGATTCAGGGCGTACAATCCACTGCAGATATGTCCAGAGAAATGATGGAAAAGAGCATGGAAGGAGAAATGTTCGGCGCAGGCCGGGAAGAAGACGACAAACCTTTCAAAATATGAGCCGGCAGGCAGAATAGTGATAAGTGAAAGTGCGCGAAAGAGAGAAAGCAGGGAAAACATTGATTTGTTATTTACAAGCAGAACCCGCATTCAAATCTTAACCTGCTGATTCTTATGATAATAACAATATTGTGAGAAATAAACTCTCAGAGTTGCCGGGAAAGAATCTAAACTCTTCTTTTCTTCCCTGTTGCTTTGTTACCTTCGTGTAATTCTCTTCTCTTCAGATAATGTCGTCCGGATGGAACCCGATCCTGTCATAGGGGTTGCTGATGGCGGATGCCACATTGATAAAATGGGCAATGACACGTTTCAGGTAGCGGTAGTAGAGCACCAGCAGGGCCGCAGTCTGACCCGAGGGTTCCTCTGCACTGGTCAGGATTTCTTCCACCCTCTGGTCACAGCTCTTTGCAAAGGGGAAATACTCATTCTGGATCCGGGTTGCGGAAACATCATCCTGATTTTCCAATGCCGCCCTTACCTGCGGAATCATCTTTCTTATCTTGTCTTCCAGATCAGCCAGCTCCTTTTCCCTGCCGTCAAAACTCAGATCCCCGATGATCCGTCTCAAATCGTAAATGTTCTTGATATAATCGCCGACTCGTTCCAGATCTACTCCGATCTGCACCAGAATCAATGACATATACAAATCCTGCTGTTTATTCAAGACCAGATGATTATAAATATGACGACGGAGTTTCTGCTCCAGCAAATTGACTCGCTTGTCCAGCGTGTACGTATCTTCCCCCGCTGCCGGGAATTTCCCTGAGTGGAGATACTCCACGCTCTTATCAAACATATTTCCGAGAACGTTGATCATTTCAACTGCTTCGCCATAGGCCTGGTCCATGAGAGAGCCTTTTTTCAACAGGCTTAATAGATGTTTCAGCATAGTCACCTCGCAATAAAGATTAGCGTCAGCGGTATAATAAAAAATGTAACCAGAATGAACAGAAATGCAACATATTTCCGCTTATAACTCATTTCCGACAGCAATTCAGCCAACTTAATAGGGATAAACTGGACTTTCCATATAGCTGTAATCCCAAATACATTGAAAAGAAGATGGGCAAATGCCACCGTCAGGGCTTCCGGTGTGCCAATGACCAACGCGGCAATTATAGCCGTAATCGTCGTACCCACATTTGCCCCCATGGTGTAAGGAAAGATCTGCTGGATTGTCAATATACCAGCGCCCACAATGGGGATAATAAAAGACGTTGTGATGGAACTGCTCTGGACCAGCATGGTCAATAGCGCCCCCAATACCAGGGCCCGTCCCGCATTCTTAAACAACCGGGTTTTGAACCAGGCTTCTACCTTACCCACTACCAGCCACTTGAGAATTTTCACCAGGTACCGCAAAGCCACAAACAACGCCACAATCCCGATGAGCGCGCAAAAAATACCGTTTCCTCCTGTCAGCCGGATCACGAGGTGGGCAAGCGGCTTGGTGAGGAGTTTCACCGGACTTAACAGATCCATCCCCCCCACATCCTGAAATGATTCTGCCAGAAAATGCGCCGGTTTCTGTAAAAAACCAAAGAAAATTTGCAGTGGCAACAACCATGCGACAGTAATAATATTGAAAAAATCATGCACCACCGAAGCAGCAAAAGCGCGTTTAAACTCCACATCATTGCGAATGTGGCCCAGTGAAACAATAATATTTGTGATACTGGTACCGATATTCGCACCCATGACAATGGGAATTGCGTTGGTGATGCTCAAGGCGCCCCCGCCGACCAGCCCAACCACCAGCGACGTGACAGTGGAAGATGACTGGACCACCGAAGTCACCAGAACTCCGATAAACAGACCCACAAATGGATTGTTCGTGGTAGAAATCATCCTGTGGGCAAAGCCTTTTCCCATCAACTTAAACGCGTCACCCATGAGTTCCAGACTGAAGAAAAACACGTACAGCACCGCAATCAATGCCAGTCCTTTCAGTACAGGAAGCCACCAGTTACCGGAAGATTCAATTGAACCCTTCATTAAATAAATGTCTCCTTACGATCTCAAAAAAATCAGTAGACTCAGAAATTATACCAGACCTTTTCCCTATGTTTCCAGAGAAGTTTGAGTCTTTCCCCGGATATAATACCTACTGAAGTCTGTCGATTGCGATTTCCCCCAAATCACCATCAAATCAACAATATTTTGCAATGGTAGTAGTGATATGATAAGGTGTAGTTTCTGCCTGTTATCGGCCCGGAACATTGCATTCCATGACCGTGGGTCGGAAATCAAGAAAAGTATGAGGAGAATTTATTTTTTGAGCAATTTGCACAAATATGCGCCGGAAAGGCGTACTCGGAATCAAAGTAGACAGAATGCGGGGGTCAAATCCACGCAGTTTCAGAACAATACGGCTCACCACGAGAAAGCACACAGAGTAAAACACTCGGATCATGTCGCGAAGGGGGCATTTGCCGCACTAATTTCACCCCTGAAAAAGGCGGTGAGGGATGCAGGATATGACACACCAACACCCATTCAGGAGATGGCTATACCCCACTTGCTCAATGGCCGGGACATGCTGGGCTGTGCCCAGACCGGCACCGGGAAGACAGCAGCTTTTATGTTGCCAATCCTGCAATATCTGGATGAAAACCCGAAACGGCCGGTGCCGGGAAAACCCCGTGTGCTGGTGTTGACACCCACCCGGGAACTTGCGGCACAGATTGATGACAGCATCTCAACCTATGGCCGCTACCTGCGAGTTTCCCATACGGTTATTTTCGGCGGGGTGGGACAACAGCCCCAGGTAACCAAGCTTCGCCGGGGACTGGACATTGTAGTCGCAACGCCGGGACGTCTGTTGGATCTGATGCAACAGGGGCATGTAAGCATGAATGCGGTTGAACTCTTTGTCCTGGACGAAGCGGACCGGATGCTGGATATGGGTTTCATTCATGACATTCGAAAGGTAATTGCAAAATTGCCGGAGAAACGCCAGTCGCTGTTCTTTTCGGCCACCATGGCCTCGGAGGTTGTGGCGTTGGCACAAACGCTGGTACATGATGCAGTGTAAGTCTCTGTTACACCGGAACAGCCCACAGTGGAAAAGATCATCCAGAAGCTTCTGTTTGTGGACAAGGGGAACAAAGACACCTTATTGATTTCGTTGATGAATCAAGCTGAGTTTCAAAAGGTGATTGTGTTCACCCGGATGAAACATCTGGCCAACAAGGTTGCGGAAAAACTGAATAGAGCCGGAATTTCCGCAGCCGCGATTCATGGGAACAAGAGCCAGACCGCGCGGACCCAGGCCCTTGCAGATTTCAAAAAAGGGAAAGTACGGGTACTGGTTGCAACAGATATTGCGGCGCGGGGTATTGATGTGGATAACATCTCCCATGTGATCAATTACAGTTTGCCCAACGAGCCGGAAACCTATGTTCATCGTATTGGCAGAACCGCGAGAGCGGGACTGGGTGGATCTGCAATTTCATTTTGCAGCGCGGAAGAACGTGATTATCTTCGATCCATTGAACACCTTATCCACCAACAGGTGCCCATTGATTCAGAACACCGGTTCCACTCCGAATTTGCCCGAACAGCAACCGGCAAAGATGCCAGACCGGCACCAAAGGTGATTCGACCAAGACGACCGCGTCCCACCGGCCAACAGAACATACCCGGCTTCCACGGTAGAAGAGGACACAGATAAGAGAGACAAGTTTAAGGTTGAGTAGAAGGCAAGGTTAAGCAAAAACAGGAAATTTGCTCTTGACAAGTGCATAGCCAATTCCCTGATTTTACCATCCACGCGGCCCAACGGGCCGTTTCCTTCGCACACTTGCACTTTCTGGCGCCCACTCCCTGAAAAATCAGGATAGTTTTGACATCAGAAACGAAGATGACGTACACTACCGGAAACGAGCAGGTGCAGGAGGATATATGGCCGGCAATGTGATGGGAAAACTTTTTTCCGCTTCCACCTTCGGAGAAAGTCACGGTAAAGCGGTAGGGGTCGTAGTAGACGGTTGTCCATCCAAATTTCCCTTGACTGAAGAAGATGTGCAGCGGGAGTTGGACAGGCGGCGCCCCGGCCAGAGTGAACTTTCTTCCCCCAGAACTGAAAAAGACCGGGTGGAAATCCTCAGCGGGGTTTTTCAGGGATTGACCACCGGAACCCCTATCTGCTTGATTGTGTTCAACCGGGATATGGAACCTGGTGATTACGCGGCTATTCGGGATCGCTATCGGCCCGGCCACGGGGACTGGAGCTACCAGCAGAAGTACGGCATCCGGGATTATCAGGGGGGGGGGCGTTCCTCAGCAAGGGAGACTATCGGGCGGGTCTGCGCAGGCGCGATAGCAAAAAAAGTGCTGGCAGGGCAGAACGTGAAAATTCTGGGCCATGTTATCCAGGTAGGAAGCATTCGTGCAGCGGCGTTTGATCCGGCGTTCATTGAAAAAAATCCCGTTCGCTGTGCTGATCGGGAAATGGCGGAAAAAATGGCAAAACAGATCCATTTCGCCCGGGATAAAGGGGATTCCATCGGCGGAATCGTGGAAGTTCGGGCTACGGGCCTACCGCCCGGAATCGGAGAACCGGTTTTTGACCGCTTGGACGCGGCACTTGCCCGGGCTATCCTCAGTATTCCGGCAGTGAAAGGGATTGAATTCGGAAGCGGTTTTGAGGCAGCGGAAATGACGGGAAGTACCCACAATGATGAAATGACTGCAGACGGCTTTGCAAGCAACCACGCAGGGGGAATGCTGGGGGGAATTTCCACCGGACAGGATATTGTGTTCCGGTTTCCGGTCAAACCCACATCTTCCATCCGAGTCCCTCAGCGTACGGTGGATAGAAATGGAAATGAAGTGAAGATCATCACTGAAGGCCGCCATGATCCCTGTATAGCTCCCAGGGTAGTGCCGGTTGCGGAAGCAATGACTGCAATTGTACTTCTAGACCTGTGGATGCAGCAAAAAGCACGGACTTTTTAATTTTTTTCAAGGAGGGGCGTATGGAAACCCATGTCAAAGTAGTGGCAATTCTTCACCTGGTGTTCAGTGGAATGATGCTGCTGATGGGCCTGATGGTTGCGATTCTGGTGGTTTCGGGGGGGTTGATCAGCGGCGACAAGACAGCTATTGCCATCACATCCGGTCTTGGTTTCTTTTTTGCGGTGTTATTTGTTTGTTTGTCTGTTCCCGCTATATTGGGTGCCATCGGCACGTTGAAGCTCAAGAATTGGGGACGGATTCTCCTGATTATCGTAGGAATTCTCAATCTTCCCGGATTTCCCGTTGGTACAGCGCTGGGCGCCTACACCCTGTGGGTACTGTTTCAAAAAGAAACAGAATTGCTGTTCTCCGGTGATGAAAATAGCTGATCGCTTCTTGCCAACACGCTGTTCAACCGGGAAATCCTGTCACCTGAGGTGGTGAGATACCCCGCAAATTGGTCGGCTGTGAGGCAGGAATGAACTGGAATAATGCCGATGAGATCGCCGATGCGGGTTTTCCGGATAATTTCAACAGGCGCTTGAACAATGCCATGTTCCTGGGAAAGGCCGATGAGGCGAATTTCCCGGTTCAACCGCCCGAACCCTTTCTGAATCAGGTTCATTCCATAACCAGATATCAAATGTCCATCCGGATCCGTAAGCTTTTCTTCTGAAAAATGAACGGCACCGCCCAGCACCACAATTTCATTCCGGTCCGGATAGATTCCGGTCACAGGACAGAGCAGGGCCAGCGCGAGATTTTCTTCTTCACAAACCCCCAGAGATAACTGCATCAGGTCATAAAAGACAAAATTACCGGGACGAATTTCATCCACGCCTTCAAAGTTGTCCGCTACGCTGCAACCAGGTGTATTTCCGATGGAGACTTTGCAGTTTTGAAAGCCGTTTTCACCGAGAAAATCCCGTGCCCTGTTCATTCTGCCAACGGTTTCCCGGAAAACAGCCTTCACTTGCTTCGGGCCCGAACAGTGGTAACTGTGCCCTGCATGGGTGAGAATACCGGCAAACGTCAACCTGGCGCTTGATTCAATTTGCCTTGCCAGTGTGAGAATCTCATCCCGGGATTCCCAGAAAATGCCGGTGCGGTGATAGCCGGTATCTACTTTAATGAATACCCTGTGCTGATTTGTAACGCCGGCAGCAAGGGTAGCCACCGTGTCGGGATGGTCTACCAGAATGTGAATATTTGCGAGATTGTCCAGCAAGTTCAGTGCGGAGATTTCCCGAACATTGAATGGAAATGCAATGGTAATGTCGCACCACCCTTTTTCTGCGAAATAACGGGCCATGGCCACGGAACTGACAGTGATTCCACTGACACCGGCCTCCCGAAACCATTCCCCGATAGCAGCAGATTGATGAGTTTTAAAGTGGGGGCGAAACCGGACAGCGGGTTTTTCCGCACGGCTTGCCATGATACGGATATTTCGGCGAATCCGAATGGGATCAATCAGGGGCACGGGAGTATGGATAGGTTTCAGAAAATCGTGATTTTTGTCCATGGACAAATCAACGGCTTATAGCCGAACACCTTCAATGGCCAGAAGCCATTTTTTGATGTCTGTGCCGCCGGTGAATCCGCCAAGTTTCCCTCCGGCCGCAAGAACCCGGTGGCAGGGAATGATAATAGGAATCGGGTTTTTCCCCACTGCACCGCCAATGGCGCGGGCGGCTTTCGGCTTTTTAATTTCTGCCGCCAGTTCTCCATAGCTGATAATCTTGCCATATGGGACATCCTGAAGCGCAGCCCATACACTGGTTTGAAACACGGTTCCTTCCGCTTTCAACGGTATGGAGAACTCCTCCAGCTTTCCGTCAAAGTAAGCATGGAGCTCCCGGGCGGCATTGCGCAAAAGGGGCGAGGGTGATGGCCCGGTAGGGGGCATGAACCCCCTGCGAAACTCGAGGCGAACAAGGTGTTCGGTCTTTTCAGTCAATTCCAGATACAACGGCCGGTCCGGTATTCGGACGAACCAGTTGAATTCGCTCAATTCCAGCTTCGTCAAGCCACTGTTTTCCATATTCATCCGGGTATCCCTCCACGTAATAAATCCGGGTAATTCCGGCGTTGATAATCATTTTCGCACAGATGGAACAGGGATGGGTCGTACAGTAAATTTCCGATCCGGCAATGGCAATTCCGTGATAGGCCGCCTGAATGATGGCATTCTGTTCCGCGTGAAGCGCCACGCACAGTTCATGGCGCTCACCGGAGGGAATGTTCAGTTTGTCCCGGAGACAGCCGGTGTCGAAGCAATGGGCAATCCCTTTGGGCGCTCCGTTGTAGCCGGTAGCCAGGATGTGTTTGTCTTTGACAATAATGGCACCCACCTGTCGACGGGTGCAGGTCGCCCTTGTTGCAACATAATAGGCCATTCCAATAAAATAATCGTTCCAGGATGGTCTGGGATCCATGTACGCTCCTTGTAAAAGTGAAAAAAGAGGGGCAAATCGCCCCCATTCAGGTTATTGTCCAATCATAGGCATATATGATGTGGGAAACCTCTGGGTCAATTTAACTACTTCTTCTTTAATTGCCGTAAGATACATATCGTCTTCCGTGTGTTTCAATGTATTGACAATTAACTCTCCAATCTTCTCCATCTCCGTTTCTTTCATACCTCGTGTGGTGATTGTAGGAGTACCGAGACGGATACCGCTGGCAATCATAGGTTTGTTCTTGTCAAAGGGGATTGTATTCTTGTTGGCGGTGATCCCGGCCTTGTCCAATGCCAGTTCCGCTGTTTTACCAGTGAGGCCAATGGAAGTCACATCCAGCAACATCAAATGGTTATCTGTGCCACCGGACACAATACGGATTCCCCCTTCACTTAAGACTTCCGCCAATTTTTTCGCATTGATTACAACCTGATGCTGGTACGCTTTGAATTCCGGCGTCATTGCCTCTTTCAACGCCACAGCCTTGGCCGCTATCACATGAACCAGCGGTCCACCCTGAATTCCGGGAAAAACGTTACGATTCAGTACCTTTTTGTACTCTTCCCGACACAAAATCAACCCGCCCCTCGGCCCCCGAAGGGTCTTGTGGGTGGTAGTCGTAACGAAGTCGGCGTAGGGAACAGGACTCGGATGTTCTCCTGTGGCCACCAGACCAGCAATGTGGGCCATGTCCACCACGAGATAGGCCCCGACCGCATCGGCAATTTCCCGGAACTTGGGGAAATCCAGTGTCCGGGGATAGGCGCTGGCACCGGCAATAATGAGCTTGGGTTTTTCCCGAAGTGCATCCGCCATCAATTCCTGGTAGTCCAACCGTTCGGTATCCCGATGGACACCGTAAGATGCCACCTCAAAAAAGCGCCCTGAAAAACTCAACGGGTGCCCGTGGGTCAAATGGCCGCCGTGGGAAAGATCCATTCCAAGGATTTTGTCCCCGGGCTCCAACACGGAAAAATAAGTTGCCATATTGGCCTGAGAACCGGAATGGGGCTGCACATTGGCATGGTCTGCCTGAAACAGTTCCTTTGCCCGTTCCCGTGCCAGCCGCTCCACCACATCTGCGAATTCACATCCTCCATAGTAGCGGCGGCCAGGGTATCCCTCGGCATACTTGTTGGTAAACACAGAACCCGTAATCTCCAGTATCGCTTCCGAAACATAGTTTTCAGAAGCAATCAGCTCCAGATTCTGTTCCTGGCGGTTCACTTCTCCTTTCAGCGCATTAAAAACATCCGGGTCAACTGCCTGTAACTTTTCAATCTTCATATCATTCCCCTTCAAAAAAAATGGCCATTTACTTTTTACATTCCATTTTCGCGATTTTGGCCAGACGCCTTTTGTGGCGTCCCCCTTCAAAAGGGGCATTGAGCCAGGCATCCACAATGTCCTTTGCCGTCTCCGGGCCGGTGGTGCGCCCGCCCATGCACAGAATATTTGCGTTGTTGTGCCTTGCCGCCAGAGATGCAGTGAGGTGATCATGGCACAGTGCTGCACGAATCCCCTTCACTTTGTTCGCCGAAATGGAAATTCCAATCCCTGTCCCGCACATAAGAATCCCCTTCTCAAATACCCCGGACGCGACAGCCTGCGCCACCTTCAGGGCAAAATCCGGGTAATCCACCGACTCAATGGAAAAACAACCCAGGTCAGTTACATCATGCCCGTTTTCCTGCAGATAAGCCTTAACGGTTTCCTTCAGTGGAAATCCGCCGTGGTCAGAACCGATGGCTAATTTCATCTGTCCCCCTACGGATTTATTTTCCGATATTCCTTCATGGCATAGCTGTCTGTCATGCCGCCGATATAGTCCGCGATGACTCTTATAAATTTATCACAGGATTTCAGTTTTCCTGCTGTTTTTTTCTGTTCTCCGAAGGGAAGGTGGCGCAGGTGAGGTACATTGCTTTGTTTGGAAACACGAAGAAGCACATAATCCGGAAGCAGTTTCGGATTATTATAAAACGCGTTGAACAAATCTTTCAGTACCCGCTTTGCCATATAATCAGACCGGGCCACATCATGGGAAAAAATAATCCGGGTATAGACAAATTCCCTGAGCCCGGCAAACCCCTTCTCCAGCTCAGGGGAAAAAGAAAAGCGAAAACGCCCGTCTGCTTCATGCACCACGCCGTTTCCAATCAAATCATCCATGAACACGTGGAAAAGGGTCCGGATCAGGTCATTCATTACATCATAGCCGTTGCCCCGGACAATAACAGCCCGAAACGGCTCAATATTAAAAACCGGTGTGTCCTGCAACTGGGTGATGGACGCCAGCTTCAACCGGATACCGTCTTCCAGGTCATGACACTGCTGGGCGATTTCATCCGTCATGGCGACAATTGCCGCTTCCGGGGTGGATGCGGGGCCGTCCACGTAAAGTCCATCGTACCGCATCAGATTGTACAACCTGCCCTTTGTGCCGGTGTGCTTCAGAATCCCCTCCCGGACCTTATCGGTGAGGTTCAGACCGTCCCAGTCCCGGTATCGTTTCTCCAACTCATCCACAATCCGGACACTCTGGTAATTGTGCTTGAATCCCCCAGCATTACGGAACGCACTCACATCCGCGTTGTCAATGGGAATCTCCTGCTTCAGAATACTGTTCAGCACCGCTTCCCCGGAATGACCGAAGGGAGAATGCCCCAGATCATGGCCAAGGGAAATCGCCTCCACCAGATCTTCATTCAGTGCCAATGCCCTGGCCACTGAACGGGAAAGCTGGGTCACTTCCAAGGTGTGGGACAGGCGGTTCCGGAGGTGATCACTCTGTTCCGGGGCAAAAACCTGGGTTTTTTCCTTCATCCGTTTAAATGCCAGACAATGAATAATCCGGTCCCGGTCATGCTGAAACGAAGTGCGATACTCTACCTTAATCTCCGGCTCTGCGTATCGCCGATGGCCTTGGTCTGACAGGGTAGCAATGGGTGCCAACCGTCTTTTTTCGTCTTCCAGATAGCGTGTTAAAAACACATCACGCTCCTAAAAAAGTCCGTCTCCGCTTTTCAACGGTTTCCGTTGAACCGGCATCGTCATGCAACGGACACCACCGCCGCCCCGGGCTAATTCCGCACCTTCAATCCCCACAACCACCTTCTCCATGGCATTGATGTCCACCTTGTCCGAAACCACATCCGCCACCGGGACAGGCTTGAACCCTGCCTTTTCAAGCTCCCTGAGGGTATGATAATTGCAGGCATAACCCAGAATCTTCCCCGGTGCAAAGGCAAAGAAATTTGTGCCGGAAAGCCAT
>JAADJC010000086.1 GCA_013151025.1 Acidobacteriota bacterium | reverse complement strand
TTGGCGAACCGTTACATACCGGGACAATTTCAACAGGTTCTCTTCTTTTTTCTTCGATTTTTTTGCCGGTTTTTTCTCTTTCAAAGTCGTAACTTCAGGCTCTGCCTTCTTCCCGGTTGACGTTTCTTTTTCTGAGACAGGCTTGGTTTTCTTCGGTTTCTTCTCAATACTCTTAACCTCTGCCTTCTCTTTCTTTTTAAGTGCCGGCTTTGCCTTATCCTCTGTTATTTTCTTTTTCGTTTCCTTCTTCCCTTCTACATTTTCTTCGCTGGAAATTGTCTTCTTTTTAGAGACAAGTGCTTTTTTCGCGGGAGTTTTCTTTTTCTCCGACGTTGATGCCAATCCTTTCTTCACAGCTGAGATCATTTCTTCCGTCAGAACACTCATATGAGATTTGACGTCAAATTCTTTCCCCTGAAGAAAAGAGACCACTTCCTTGCTGGTAAGTGTCAGCTCTTTCGCCAGTTCATGAACCCGTGTCCCAGACATTATTTTGCCTCCCCTTCCAAAAACTTCTTCGCCTTGAGGAGAAGTTTTTCAGCTGATTTGTGACCGAATCCGGACACATCACTCAATTCCTCAACAGTGGCCGATGCGATGGTTTCCACCGAAGTGTAACCGGAAGCCGCAAGTTTTGCCTCCGTCTTCACACCCACACCTGTCATTTCGCTGATAGCGGTTCCGTCAGCCGGATCCCGTTTCGGTTCGGCCAGGTCCCCTTCATCTCCTCCCATTTGCGCCATAATTTCTATCTTCTTGTCCGCTTCCTTCTTCACATCAATCGTCCAGCCCACAAGCTTACTGGCAAGGCGTACATTCTGACCGTGAGTGCCAATTGCCAGGCTGTACTGTTCTTCGGAAACAATGGCTTCCAGGCGTTTTTCATCTTTGTCTGCAATTGTCATCCTCAGGACTTTGGAAGGACTCATTGCGTTTGCCGCAAAATGCTCAATATCGTCTTCATACTTGATAACGTCGATTTTTTCACCTCTGAGTTCCTTGAGAACCGCCTTAATCCTGGAGCCCGCGACACCAACACAGGCGCCGATGGGATCCACATCGTTTTCATTGGAAAAAACCGCAATTTTAGACCGATCCCCCGGTTCACGAACGATATTTCGGATCATCACCGTCCCATCATAGACTTCAGGCACTTCCATTTCAAAAAGTTTGATAAGCAGCTTCGGGTCTGTCCGGGAAAGTTCGACCTGTACATCTCCGGTCTTTTGAATCTCAATGATGACGGCGCGAATCCGGTCCCCCACATTATAACGTTCCCGAGGCAACATGTTTTCCCTGCGAATTACACCCTCTGTTTTACCCATATCCACTATAATACTGCCCCGTTCGAAACGGCGTACTGTCACATTGACGACTTCATTTATTCTATCCTCGAATTCCTTGTAGATGTTGAAGCGTTCAAATTCACGAACCTTCTGGACAATCACCTGCTTGGCCGCATTCGCCGCGATCCGACCCATCTCTGATTTATCCTTCGGGAATTTCATCCTGTCACCGACAGAAACTGATTCATCCAGCTCCAGGGCATCTGCCAGGGAAATCTCAACAGATGGATCTTCCACTTCTTCCACCACAATTTTCACCGCAGAGATGTCAATTGTCCCCGTCTCTTCACTGATCTCAACCTCAAATTCTCCGTCGTCCCGGTAGAACTTTGATGCCGCGTTGGCCATGGCATCTTTCAGCATCTCCATGATCACCTCTTCATCAATATTCTTCTCATGCGCCAACTGATGAATCGCGCTGAGGAGAACTTTGGCTGATGGTTCTGTTGTATCCTTTGCCATAATTTACCCTCTCTCTTCTTATTTTACGTATTTACAAGTCTATTTCACGGACAAGGTTTGCCCGCGCGATGTCGGAAAATGGTACTTCAACCATTTCACCGTTACATTCAACAATAACATAGTCACCGGACATATCCAGGCCCTTCAGTGTGCCCTTAAATTTTCGATGCCCATTGACAGCCCGACGAAGCTTAATGTAAATTTTCTCGCCTGCAAACTTCGCGTAATCGCTGATCTTCCCCATAATCCTGTCGATACCGGGGGAAGAAACTTCCAACGTGTACGCATGGGGAATCACATCTTCTACATCCAGTTCCACTGCCAGTTGACGGCTCAGTTTTGTGCAATCACTGATCGTCACACCGTTCTCCCGGTCAATATACAGGCGCAGAAACCATTTCTTCCCATCAGGCACAAATTCAGCGTGAACAAGTTCCAATCCTTCAGAAACTGCTATCTCTTCTGCTATTTCCACTACCCTATCCAGGATTGCCACAGTCTCAAACTCCTCCTTTTAAGCAAAAAAAAGTGGGCTATGCCCACCTTTCTCATTGTTCGCTCTTTCAGGCAGCCACATTATTTCACTTTTCCCCGGTGGATTCAAGGTTTTTCTGGTAATAAGTGGGCGTCAGATGGTGCGCGCGCTCGAAAGAATCTTCGCGTGCTTCACGCACTTTGCGAGAAACACTCATTTCCCTTCCTTAAATCTTATCCTTTCTTAATCTTATCTTTACTTAACCGTTCTACCTCGATCTCATTGTCATCTATCAGTTAACACTCAACATCTGTCATCTAATATCCGGCCCGGCTGGCGCCGGGCCGGAGGTCACTCCAGCCAGCTCAGATCTTCTTTGCCGTCGGTGAGAAAACGAAGAAGGTCGCTTCTTGTTTCAAAGGAATCCGCGCATTCCTGGTGAATCAATACCACTTCTACCCCGATCCTCATCTGCACAAGATTGCCTTTTCCGCTGAAGAACAGAGCGACTTCATGGGGTAAAATTGTTTCTTTGCAGACCGGACACATTACGGCTTCGCAGTTCAAAGATTTCTTTTTCAAATCCACCTCCTGAAAATTGCCTTACCGGCGTCTTATTCAGACAAAATTATAACCTGTTAGCACCAGAAGGGTCTCTAAAAACCTCGATTCCATTTATCTGATGTCTACAGACTCATGTTTTATGATAATGCTATTGCATTTTCAAAAAAAAGGACCATATTGTTACCGACATGAATTGCTTAGGAGGTAGATTTGAATTTAAATGATTTTACGATACAGGCACAGGAAGCGATATCCGGTGCAATCCAGCTTGCCGAAGAAAAAAAGCACCCGGAGGTTACCGAATCCCATATTCTGCATGCATTACTTACAAGGGAAAAGGGAATTGTGCGTCCAATTCTCGCAAGGAGCGGTGCATTGACAGATGCCCTTGCTGAAAAGGTGGAATCTATCCTTGATTCCAAAGCTGCTGTTTCAGGAGGCGATCGGTCTTTGTCCAATAATGTGGTCCATATCCTTTCCATCGCAAAGAAACATGCACGGGAAATGAAAGACAGTTACGTCAGTTCGGAACATGTTCTGCTTGCAATATTGGAAAACCCGGGCGAGTTAGGCGAGGCATTCAGCAACGCTCATGTGGAGAAAAATGCAGTTATTTCCGCTTTGAAGGATATCAGGGGTGGTAAATCGGTGGACAGCCCCACTGCGGAAGACAACTACCAGGCAATTGAACGGTTTTGTATTGATTACACCGCACTTGCCCGCATGGGCAAACTGGACCCGGTAATCGGCAGAGACGATGAAATTCGACGCGTTCTCCAGGTGTTGACCCGTAGAACCAAGAATAACCCGGTCCTTATCGGTGAACCCGGAGTTGGGAAAACAGCCATTGCGGAAGGGATTGCCCAACGAATCGTAAAACAGGATGTCCCGGAAAACCTGAAAGATAAGAAGCTGGTCGCCCTTGATCTTGCCGCTCTCATCGCCGGTGCAAAGTTCAGAGGGGAATTTGAAGAAAGGCTGAAAGCCGTGCTCAATGAAATTGAAAAAGCCGATGGGGATATTATTCTCTTTATCGACGAACTCCACACTCTGGTAGGGGCCGGGGCCACGGAAGGCTCCATGGACGCATCCAATATGCTGAAACCCGCCCTTGCAAGGGGACGCTTGCGCTGCATTGGCGCAACGACCTTGAATGAATATCAAAAGTACATTGAGAAAGATGCCGCACTGGAACGTCGTTTTCAGCAGGTTCTTGTCTCGGAGCCGTCCGTTGAGGATAGCATTTCCATTTTGCGGGGGCTGAAAGAGAAGTATGAAGTTTTCCACGGCATCAGAATCTCCGATGACGCACTTGTGGCGGCTGCCACGTTGTCTCATCGGTACATAACAGACCGATTTTTACCGGACAAGGCCATTGACCTTGTGGACGAGGCCTGCGCCGGAAGGAAAATCGAAGTAGATAGTGTACCGGACGAAATTGACCAGCTTCAGCGCCAGATAATGCAGCTCGAAATAGAGAAACAGGCAATGAAAAAGGAAAAAAACAGAACGGCAAAGAAAAGGCTGGAAGAAATTGAAAAGAACCTTTCTTCTTCAAAAGAGCAGGAACAGGCCTTACTGGCCCGTTGGCAGAATGAAAAAGACAAGTTGCAGAAGGTACAGAATATCAAGAAAAATATTGAGCAACTTGAGCACCAACTGGAAGCGTCCACTCGAAACGGAGATCTGGAAAAAGCAGCCAAGATCCAGTACGGCGTCCTCCCTGATGCAAAGGAAGCTCTTACCAAGGCCAACGCAGTGCTGAATCAGATTCAATCTACCCAGAAAATGCTGAAAGAGGAAATTGACGATGACGATATCGCCGAAATTGTGTCCAAATGGACGGGAATTCCGGTAAACCGGATGATGGAAAGCACCCGTGAACGACTCCTGAAAATGGAAGACGCTCTGAAACAACGTGTTGTGGGTCAAGACAGCTCCCTGGCCTTACTCAGCGATACCATCCGCCGATCCCGGGCCGGACTCCAGGATCCCAACCGACCAATCGGCTCGTTTATTTTTATGGGACCTACAGGTGTCGGAAAAACAGAGCTTGCCAAGGCCCTTGCTGAATATCTTTTTGACACAGAACACGCACTGATACGGATTGACATGTCGGAATACATGGAAAAACATTCCGTATCCCGCATCATTGGCGCACCTCCTGGATATGTGGGATATGATGAGGGGGGTGCATTGACGGAGAAAATCCGGCGTCAGCCCTACTCGGTAATCCTATTTGATGAGATTGAGAAAGCGCACCCGGATGTGCTAAACATACTGTTACAGATTCTGGATGACGGCCGTCTCACAGACGGGAAAGGCCGCCTTGTTAATTTTCGAAACACGGTGCTGATTCTCACCTCCAATCTGGGAAGCGATGTCATACTGCAGGCGGATGACCCCACAGATGAGGACACGAGTCGGAAGCTCAATACCATCCTTCACGCCACTTTTCGACCGGAATTTCTGAACCGGGTGGATGAAATTGTAATCTTTAACCGTTTGAGCCGGGAAGTAATGACAGATATCGTAGATATTCAGTTGAAAGCTGTCCGGGAACGACTTCAGCGGCAAGGCCTTGAACTGCACCTTGATGAAGCTGCCCATAAACTATTGGCTGAACTGGGGTACGATACGAGGTTTGGCGCCAGGCCACTGAAACGGATTATCCAGAAAATACTGTTGAATCCGATCTCAAAGATGATTCTTGAGGGACGATATGTTGAAAAGAAAATAGTTTACGTATCCGCTGATTCAGAAAAACTGATATTCACGGAATAAAGGGCGGGGGAATTCTTTCCCCTGCCCTTCCGGTTTCAGTTTTCATTTCTCGTTAAGCAATGTTTCCACAGCTTTTACAAATGATTTTTGAGAATACATACCTGTAAAAACCCGCCTGATTACACCCTTTCTGTCAATCAATACGACATGAGGCAGTCCGGTTACCGAATAATCCAGCAGAGAATCCTGTTTGCCGAGAAGCAGCATTGGATAAGTGGCCTTCTGCGCTTTTACAAAACCCGCCACCAGGGCAGCTTCTCTCATTGCCGGTATATTCCGCTCACTGGTTTTCCCATCGGCATAATATCCATATAGAATTGTAACACCAATTACATCCAGGCCATTGTTTCTATGTTCAAGATACAACTTGCTCAAATTCGCCATTGCAGTACGGCAGGGAACACACTGCGGTGCAAAAAAATCAAGAACAATCACTTTTCCCTTTTCATGAAACACAACTGGCGCATTGCCATTGAACCTTCGAACAATATTTTGAAAATTGACAGCCGTTTTCCCTATTAACGCCATTGCCGCTTCCGTATTCTTCAGCTCCAGACGGGCTTTCCCTGAAAAAGTGCTGTTTTTAGCCGCCTTTCCCAAAAGACGCATCGCCTCACCGTGTTTTCCGATATCTTCGTAATAATTAACCAGCGAGTGAAGGGCATAGACCCGATACACGTCCTTCAGGGTCAGAACACCCACCACGTTTTTCATGTAAGGAACCGCCTCTCTATTTTTGCCCTCCTTTATGAGTGACATGGCTCTTCCCAGATTCACCATTCCGTAGAACTGGCCCTCGTGGTTCAACTTATTGAGGTATTCCAGGGCCATCACATCTTTTCCCAGCCCGAACAGTGCCCGGGCACACATAGCGTTATACTTTTCAGGCTCTACCGGTTCCGATATGGTCTTCAGGATTTTCCATGCAGAGGCGAGTTCATCTACAGACATGAAGACTTCAGCCAATGTCATCTGCTCATTATCAGCCAGTTTTTTCCCTTTATATTCCGCCAGAAGATTCTTCAGCGCCAGCACACGCTCAGCACTGAGCTTATTCATTTCCACCTGACTGCGAATCATCCTTCTTTTTTTCATGAATTGCTGTTGCAATGCCTGGTAATCCTCATTTAACCCGGCAAAAACCAGGGAGCTGGAAATTACAAGTAAAAAAATCACGATCAGTCTATTCTTCATCTTTTCCTCCCATCTGCTACTTTCGACAACAGTCTATATGATTTTGGTTCTCCACTCAACAAAAAAAAGGTATATCTTTATTGACTGGCCGCAATATGTTGTGGTATAAAAAGACTCCATATACAATATGTATGAAGGAGAGGTCAATGAAGGTTTCACGATATTTTACTGAAAAACTGAAAAATCCCACTGACGGCGTCCCATTTTCAAGCCGCAGTTCACGTATGGTAAACCCGGACGGAACATTAGTTTTTGAAGCTTCAGATGTCATTATACCGGAGGACTGGTCCCAGGTAGCTGCCGACATCATGGCGCAAAAATACTTTCGAAGGGCAGGAATACCGAAAAAACGAAAACCTGTTGAAGAAAAAGGGATTCCGGACTGGTTGAGACGCCAGGAACCGGACGAGGAAGCATTGAACGCTCTCCCGGAAGATCAGCAAACTGAGGGAGAAACCGATGCAAGACAGGTTTTTCATCGCCTCGCCGGAACATGGACATACTGGGGCTACAAGTATGGATACTTCGATTCCGAGAAAGACGCCAGAGCCTTCTACGATGAACTCATCTACATGCTCTGTCGCCAGATAGCCGCGCCCAACTCCCCTCAATGGTTCAATTCGGGACTGTACTGGGCTTATGGAGTTAACGGACCGTCCCAGGGACACTTCTACGTGGACCCGGATACGGAAACCCTGCAGCGTTCAACCAGTTCCTATGAACGTCCGCAGCCCCATGCATGTTTTATCCTGTCCGTTGCCGACACTCTTGTAAACGAGGGTGGCATTATGGACTTATGGACTCGGGAAGCGCGGATTTTCAAATATGGATCCGGGTCCGGTACCAATTTTTCCAGTCTCAGGGGAAAGGGTGAACCCCTCTCCGGCGGCGGTCTCAGCTCCGGTTTGATGAGCTTTCTTAAGATTGGAGACCGGGCGGCCGGCGCCATTAAATCAGGTGGTACCACAAGACGAGCCGCAAAAATGTGCATCCTTGACGCAGATCATCCGGACATTGAGGAATTTGTGGAATGGAAAGTGAAAGAAGAAGAAAAAGTCGCTTCCATGGCTGCCGGTTCCCGGCAATGCAACATCCATTTAAACAAAATTCTTCAGGCCGCACGGGGAAAAGACGGTGAACCCGATATCAATCCGGCTGGAAATCCGACCCTTGCCAAAGCATTGGGAGAAGCAAAACAGAGCGGCATACCGGAAACTTACATCTTTCGTATTCTGCAATTGGCAAAGCAGGGGGTCACGGAAATTGAATTCCCCACCTTTGACACCAACTGGGAATCTGAGGCCTACAACACCGTTTCCGGCCAGAACTCCAACAATTCTGTCCGGGTTACTGCCGAATTCATGAAGAAAGTCGAGGCAAATGATGATTGGGAACTTAAATACCGTGTCAACGGAGAAACAGTAAGAACGGTAAAGGCCGGAAAATTATTCGGCAAAATCAGTACTGCAGCATGGGCCTGCGCCGATCCGGGTCTGCAATTTGACAGCACCATCAACGAATGGCATACCTGTCCCGCATCCGGCCGGATCAACGCATCCAACCCCTGCTCAGAGTATATGTTTCTGGATAATACAGCCTGTAATCTCGCATCTTTGAACCTCCTGAAATTCTACGACACCGAAACAGGCGAATTGGATATCCCCGCCTTCACCCATGCCGTCCGGTTGTGGACAATTGTGCTGGAAATTTCTGTCCTGATGGCTCAATTTCCCAGCAGAGAAATTGCCCAATTAAGCTATCGTTTCCGTACGCTGGGTCTTGGTTATGCCAATATTGGCAGTCTGTTAATGACTGCGGGCATTCCCTACGATTCGGATGAAGGCCGTGCATTTTCCAGCGCCATCACCGGGCTGATGACCGGCATTTCCTACAAAACATCTGCGGAACTGTCAAAAGAAAAAGGCCCTTTCGCAGCATACGGGGAAAATCGGGAAACCATGCTTCGAGTCATTCGCAACCATAGACGGGCAATTTACAACGCCGAGCACGAGCAATATGAGGGACTCACTGCCTTTCCATACAAATTCAATGAATCTCTTATTCCCGCATCCCTTCTGGAAGCTGCACGGGAATCCTGGGATCGTGCCCTTGAAGACGGGGAAAAGTACGGGTTTCGCAATGCCCAGGTCACCGTTCTGGCTCCCACCGGTACTATTGGCTTGCTGATGGACTGTGATACCACAGGGATTGAACCGGATTTCGCCCTGGTAAAGTTTAAGAAATTGGCCGGGGGCGGCTATTTCAAAATCATCAACCAGTCTATTGAACCTGCCCTTGTGAAATTGGGATACACTGGCACGGAAGTCAGACAAATTGTAAACTATTGCGTCGGCACCCAATCTTTTAACACAGAAAAATGCCCAGTCAACCGGGAAAGCCTCATCGAAAAAGGTTTTTCCGAAGAAACAGTGGATCGCCTGCAAAAATCCATCCCCATGTTTTTTGACCTTGAGAGTGTATTTGATTCATGGAATCTCGGAAATGACATTATTGAAAAAGAATTGGAAATCCCGCAGGAAACCTTTTCACAACCGGATTTTTCTCTCCTTGTAGAATTGGGGTTTACAACCGAAGAAATCCGAATTTCTTCGGACATTATCTGCGGAAGAATGACAGTGGAAGGGGCACCGGAATTGAATGAAGAGCATCTTCCTGTTTTTGACTGCGCTAATAAGTGCGGTCGGTATGGAACCCGGTATATTGCTCCGGAAGGCCACCTGAGAATGATGGCCGCCGCTCAGCCCTACATTTCAGGAGCAATATCCAAAACCGTTAATCTTCCCAACTCCGCCTCTGTGAAAAATATTCAGGATATCTACCTTGAATCCTGGCGATTGATGCTGAAATCAGTGGCACTCTACCGGGACGGCTCCAAACTCAGCCAGCCCCTTTCTTCCCTCACAGACACCGGTATTGACCTCACTGCTCTTTCCAATGCAGACATTGCAGATACAGCAAAGAAACTGGCCGGGGCTTTCATCAGAAAAAGAGAAAAGCTCCCCTACCGCCGGGCAGGCTATACTCAGAAATCAAAAATAGGCGGACATTCCGTATTTCTGCGAAGCGGTGAATACGAAGACGGACGCCTCGGTGAAATCTTCATCGACATGCACCGGGAAGGCGCGGCTTTCCGCAGCCTGATGAACTGCTTCGCCATTGCCATTTCCCTTGGCCTTCAATACGGAGTTCCCCTTGATGAGTATGTGGATGCCTTTGTCTTCACCCGGTTTGAGCCCAACGGCATGGTCGCCGGCAACCCCCATATCAAAATGACCACATCCGTAATCGACTACATTTTCCGGGAACTGGCCGTCACCTACCTCGATCGGTTCGATCTGGCCCAGGTTCTGCCTGAAGATATCCGTCCCAGTACACTTCAGAAAAATAACGAACTGAAATTAAATGGAAACGGAAATGGACAAGGCACCGGAAATGGACATGTGAGTCATCCTTACTCTGACAGAACCCACCTGTACTACCACAAGAATAAAGAAACAAAAAACACAGAAAACACAATTCCGAACAGCGTTGAAGAAGAAAAAGCGGAGTTGATTCGCAAGGCGCGGCTCCGAGGCTATGAAGGGGACCCCTGTCCCACCTGTGGCCAGTTTACAATGGTCAGAAACGGTAGCTGCCTGAAATGTATCTCATGCGGAAACACCTCAGGATGCAGTTGAAGAAGAGGAAGGGAAAAATTTAAGGCTAAACAGGAACCAGGTTGAGTGAAGAAAAGAAAGATAACGGATTCACGGCTGAGTTCGCTGGGTAAGAGAGGTAAAAGAACTCAACACAAAGACGGAGGCATACAGGTCAGATGAGAAGTGATGGATGAAGGGTGAGAAGTGTCAGGTGTCTTAGAAAATGCAGGGAATTTACTATTTACCATCCATTCCCAATGCCTGTTTTGTCACCTGACACCCGGCCGCAGGCCGCTGCGTCCGCCATCCACACGTATCACCTGTCCGGTCACATAATCGCTTTCAAGGAGAAACCGGACCGCCTTTGAGACATCTGCCGGCTCTCCAATTCGCTGCAATGGAATTGTTTGCATAATCCGATGCCGTTCAGCATCTTTTGTGCCATCGGGAAGCAAAACCGGCCCTGGCGCCACCACATTTACCTGTACTTCCGGTGCCAGAAGCCTGGCCAATCCCCTCATCAACCCATGCATCCCGGCTTTGGAAACCGAATAGGGAATGTAAGAAGCCCAAGCCAGCTCTGCTGCCACATCGCCAATGGCGATAATCTTGCCCCTTCCCGTCTGCTTCATCCGTTCCCCAAGCACCTGGGCGCCGAAAAAGGCTCCCTTCAGATTCACATCCATGAACTGTTGCCAATCCTCCTCCGAAGTGGAAAAAAACGGTGTCGCTGAAAAAACTGCCGCGTTATGCACCCAGACATCCAGCCCGCCGTGATGTTTCTCAATTTCACCGTCCATCGCCGTCCATGTTTCCCGCAACGACACATCACCATGGACCACCATTGGCCGATACAAAGCAAACGCTTCAATCTCAGACGCCGTCTCCGCCGCCTCATTCCGGCTCTTAAACGCGTGAAGAATCACAGTGGCACCAAGCCGCGCCAGATCCACCGCAATCTTCTTCCCCACCCGTTTCGCGCTCCCGGTGATCAAAACCCTGCATCCCTTGATTTCCACCCACACCCCCATTTTTCATTTTACGCAATGGTATCACAAATTGAAGAGTACGAGTACTATGAGTAGGGGTAGGGAGAAGACGGTGCAAAGTGCCGAATGTTGAGTGTTGAATGAATAAAGTTGCCTGCGATACATGCACCGTGACTTGTAAAATCAGGGAATTGGCTATAAACTGCCAATGCCGAATTCCTTGTCTTTTTCCGAACCTTAATTCGTTCTTTTCTTATTACCTTTTCTGAACTTTGTCTTTGAGACTTTGTATTAAATCTTCTATTTATCCCTTTATTTTCTTATTCTTGTCTTTACTCAACCTCGACCTCGCCTTCTACTTAACCTGCCCGTTCCGGGCATTCCTCATTTTTCCAGTTCGTATTTCTTTACTTTGGATATCAGGCTCACCCTTGAGATACCAAGAATTTTGGCCGAAACTGTTTTGTTATGACTGGTATGCTCAAGAACCATGCGAATATGGTCTTTTTCCACTTCCTGAAGGGATTTTAATTTCTGGCCATTAAAAAGCACTTCGGGCTGTACACGACACTGGTCCAGAAAATAGCTTGGAAGTGAATCTTTTCGAAGCTCTTTCCCTGATTCCACAACGATCGCGCTGTTAATGAGATTCATCAGTTCCCGTACATTCCCGGGAAAGCTATAATTTTTCAGAAGCTTCATGACGGGAGTTGAGATGCGTTCAATCGATTTATCATATTGTTTTGTGAATTCACTGAGAAAGTGCTCCGCAAGAAACTGAACATCCCCTTGCCGCTTTCTCAACGCCGGCAGATGGATTGCGTTTATGTTCAGTCGGAAAAAGAGGTCTTTTCTAAACTTTCCATGTTTGATTTCATCAAACAGGTTTTTGTTGGTAGCCGCAACGATGCGTACATCTATTTTTACATTATGGGTCGAACCCAGCCGGTAAAATTCTTCTTCCTGTAGTACCCGCAGGAGCTTTACCTGTATTGGCAAGGACAGTTCACCAATTTCATCCAGAAACAATGTACCGCCATCGGCCTCCTCGAGGAATCCTTTCTTATCCTTAATTGCTCCGGTAAAAGATCCGCGCTCGTGTCCAAAGAATTCGGATGTGAACAGATCATCTGCGAAAGCTCCGGCATTTACAGCAATGAAATTTTTATCTTTCCGCTTGCTGATCATGTGAATGGCCCTCGCTATCAACTCCTTGCCGGAACCGGATTCGCCCCATATCAGCACGCTGTTGTCAGTTTCGGCAAATTTTTCCACGTGCTGAAAAATACGCAGCATCTCACTGTCACAGGTAAGAATCTCCTGAAAGACTTCCGGGTATTTCAGTCCAGCAAGGGAAAATGGCTCTTCGCCCATTGACTCCTTTTTCGCCAGAACCAGTTTTTGGGATCCGGTATCCAGTACGGAAAGCAACTTTTCCTCATCCACCGGTTTCAACAAGTA
>JAADJC010000132.1 GCA_013151025.1 Acidobacteriota bacterium | reverse complement strand
AGGGCTACGCTTTATAATAAAATAAAGCGGTACAAGCTGGATAAATAGAAGTAACATTGAAAGTTCTTCTGATTGATGATGACCCTGAAATTCTGGATTTATTATCTTCTTTTCTCGAAATGAAGGGCTACGAGGTAGACACTGCCGAAACGGGAAAGGACGGTCTTTCTCTGTTTAGAAGTGGGGAATATTCCCTTCTTATCAGTGATTACATTCTCCCTGACTTTGACGGCCTTCAGGTCAGCAGACAGATTCTTTCAATGGACGAAAATGCCTTGATTATTCTGATAACCGGTCATGGATCCATTGAAAGTGCGGTTTCAGCCATTAAGGCAGGTGTTTTTGACTACATTCTAAAGCCGTTCGATCTGGAGCAGATTGAGGTTGCTATACATAAGGCGGAAAAAGTAATTGCATTGAGAGTTGAAAATATGAAGCTACGAGAAGTAATCGCCCGTTCTGAAGGTGCAGACAACCTGATAGGCAGAAGCAGGGCGATGAAGGAATTGAAGGGCCTAATTCGGCGCGTAGGCGCAACACAGGCCACTGTGCTTGTGACAGGAGAGAGCGGGACAGGAAAAGAACTGGTGGCGCAGGCAATCCACCGGGCCTCACCCCGTGCAGATGGACCGTTCATCCCGATAAACTGTGGTGCCATACCGGATAATCTCCTTGAGGATGAACTGTTCGGGCATTTGAAAGGCTCGTTTACCGATGCAATAACTGATCGAATCGGGCGGTTCGAACAGGCCGAGGGTGGCAGTATTTTTCTTGATGAAATTGGTAACATGAGCCTGGCGCTTCAGGCCAAGTTGCTTCGGGTATTGCAGGAGCGGATTGTTTCTCCACTGGGGGGAGAGGAGCAGAGGCCGGTGAATGTGCGTGTAATTGCGGCTACAAATCTGTTTCTGGCCGAGGAAATAAAAAAAGGCCGTTTCAGAGAAGACCTTTACTATCGTTTGAATGTAATCCCCATTCATATTCCTCCATTGAGAGAACGAACCGATGACATCCCGCAGTTGATTGATTTTTTTAATCGTCGTTTTTCCGGGTTAATGGGGTTTCCTGAAATCCGTTTCTCAAGTACCGCGATGAAATATATTTTTGAATACAGGTGGCCGGGGAATATCCGTCAGTTGGAGAATTTTGTAGAACGAATGATCGTACTTCAACCCGAGGGACATATCGTTCAGCCGGAAGACCTGCCATCAGATATTCATATGGGGGCCACAGGCGGTATTGATACATACATCCTGGAAGGCAGCATTGACTTGAAGGCAAAGTTGACGGAAATGGAACGATTCTACATTGAGCAGGCATTGGAATTATCCGGTGGTACACGGTCTCAGGCGGCCAGGCGACTGGGCTTGAAACGCACGACACTGATACAGAAGATGAAGAAACTGGAGATCAGCGACAAGGTGCTGAAAAAGAAGTGAGAAGTTATGGTAGTAACGCTCCCCTATAGCGAAGAGGCCGAAAAGGCGGTTCTTGGCGTCCTTTTACTGGACCATGAAAACATCTATGAAGTGATGGAAGTGATTGGACCGGACGATTTTTATCTTTCCGCTCATCAGATCATATTTCAGGCGATTCTCGATGTTTTTGAAAAGGGTAAGGCCTTTGATATTTTGACAATCAAGGAGTACCTGAGAACCAACGGAAAACTGGAAGCAGTTGGTGGTGAAGTGGGAATCAGTTCAATGGTGGACGATATCCCTATGCTTCGAAACGTAAAGGATTACGCCAGGATCGTAGTTGACAAGGCAAATTTGCGCCGGTTGATGCAGATGGCCAATAGAATTCTGGAACAGGGCAGCGATGCGGCTGTTTCAAGTGACGAGCTTCTCCAGAAAGCGGAGAAAGAAATTTTCTCAATGGTAACCAGGGATCACAAGAGAGCGCTGATTCCGGTTCACCAGGAGCTGAAGAGCGCGATTCAACACATTGCCGATAGGATGACTCGTTTTCAGAGCAGCAGGGAATTGCCGGGGGTGGCTTCCGGGTTCCGGGACATGGAGCAATTTGTCCCCGGCTTTCAGCCCGGAGAACTGATTATTATCGCGGCCCGTCCCTCTGTGGGGAAAACGAGTTTTGCGTTGTCTCTGGCTGAAAAGATGGCGTACAAAAACAAAATTGTGGCGATTTTTTCCCTGGAAATGCCCCATGAACAGATTGTATTGAGATTGCTGTGCTCAGATGCCCAGGTAAACGTAAAACGGGTCAGGGAAGGATCCATTCAGGAAACAGAATACGTGAAATTGACCCGATCCATGGATCGATTGGCGGAAACGCAGATTTATGTGGACGATAGCCCGATTCTGACAGTGGTAGACCTGAAAGCAAAATTGATGAAACTGAAAATGGAAGTCGGCCTGGACGTAGTGATTGTGGATTACCTCCAGTTGATGGAGGGCCGAGGGGAAAACAACCGTGTGCAGGAGATTTCCGGCATTTCAAGGGGGTTGAAGATTCTGGCAAAAGAGCTGAATGTTCCATTTATTGTCCTGTCTCAGCTGAACCGGGCAATTGAAAAACGGAGTGAAGGGCGTCCGCAGTTGTCCGATCTCAGGGAATCCGGCGCTATTGAGCAGGATGCCGACATCGTGTCTTTTCTGCACCGGAAGTCAATCAACAGAGGGGTTGCGGTCAGTGGCTCGCTGACTGAAATTGAGTTGATTATCGCAAAGAACCGAAATGGCCCTATTGGAACTGTTATGCTTGCTTTCTTAAACGAATACGCGAAATTTGAGAATTTTCTTCCAGTGGATCAGAGGTAACGATGGCTGTATTTGTGTGCAGGGTGGGAAATCCGGAAGGAGAGGTTCTGGGCAAGGAAATCCAGGCGACCAGTTTGAAAGAGGCGGAAGCAAAGCTGAAGGATTCCGGCTATCATGTATTTTCCATACACAAGAAAATCGGTCTTTCATTCAAGGGGAGAAAGGTGCCGATGAAGCATTTTCTGGTGTTTAACCAGGAGTTTCTGGCTTTGGTGCGGGCTGGAATCCCTATTTTTAATGGGTTGACACTTCTGTCCAACCGAATTAAAAACCCGGTTTTCCAACGAATTCTCCAGGATATCCTTCGGATGGTCAAAGAAGGACATTCCCTCTCAGATTCTTTTCTGGCCCACAGGGATCGATTTCCTGCTGTTTACCCGTCTGTACTGGCTGCGGGGGAGCGAAGCGGTTCCCTGGAGTCTGTGCTGGAAAGTTATATTGAGCATGAGCATCTGCTGTTCACAACGCGGAAAAAGCTACGCTCCGCCTTCATTTATCCGGCCTTTCTCGTTCTGGTAGCCGCTCTGTCCATTGGTGTGATTATCAATTTTGTACTCCCTTCCTTCGCGGATTTTTATAAGGGCTTTGATAAAGAGTTACCGGCAATGACCCGTGTTGTCGTATCGATTTCTCTTTTTATCAAGCGCCATATTCTGATGGAGGTCGGTGGCATCCTGGCGTTAATTCTGGGAATACAGTGGTCCCTTCGCACCGAAACCGGAAAACGATGGCTGGAAAAAGGCATACTGAAAGTTCCCCTGCTCCGAAACATATGGCGGGAGTACGTTCTGTCTCAATTCTGTCGAACTTTCGCCATTCTGCTGGAGGGAGGCATTCCCGTTCTGGACGCATTGGAAACGCTGGCTTACACCAACCCGAGCATTCATTTCAGTTTAGAAATCCAGAGGGCCTCGGAGATGGTATCATCAGGGGGGAAGATATCCTCCGCTTTCGAAGAAAGCGTCATTGTGGATGAGTTGACCCTGGACATGATTCGCATTGGAGAGGAATCGGGTTCTGTTTCCGGTATGCTGAAGAGCGCTGCGGAATATCATGACGAAGATTTGTCCAACCTTCTGGGAGGGGTCGTTTCTCTTGTCGCTCCGGTGGTTCTTCTGGCCATGGGAGTACTGATTGCGGCATTGCTGATTGCCATGTATCTGCCGTTGTTTGATGTTACGGATATCATGTCGTGAGGTGAGAATGAACACGTTTATTGATCTGGACAGAGAAATACTTGATTTTGCCTTATTTAAGACAATCCCTGTGGATTTAATGTTTCGCTATGGATTTATTCCATTGCGAGAGGAGGGGGATCTGCTGCACATTGCTGTTGGTTCCGCATTCACCTTGAAGCAACTGGACGAACTGGAACTGCGCCTGAACAAACGCATTCTTCATGAGCTTGCGGATGAGGATAAAATACGGGAAATTTTGAAGAAAAGCGAATCTTCCCAGCGGGCATTGGAAGAAGCCACGTCTGATTTGAGAATTCAGGTGGTAAAGGAGAGAGAGAACGGGGAAGACATCCTTTCCCTTGACGTAGCCGCAAAAGAAAAGAGTCCCATAGTGAAGCTGATTGACACCATGATTTTCAACGCGATTCAGAAAAGAGCAAGCGATATTCATGTGGAGACGGGGGAAGACGCCGTGGATATCAAGTATCGGATTGATGGGGTTTTATATCAGGCGATGGACAAAATTGATAAGAAGCACTGTTCCGCGATTATTTCCAGGATTAAGGTCATGACAGAGCTGGATATTGCGGAAAAGCGGGTCCCACAGGATGGAAGGTTCAAGGTTCGTCTCAAAGGGAGAAACGTGGATTTCCGCGTTTCAATTATGCCAACCATTCACGGAGAAGATGCAGTAATCAGAATCCTGGACAAGGAATCCACAGACGAGAAATTTACCCATCTGAATCTGGATGTTCTGGGCTTTTCCAAAGAAAATGAAAGAAAACTGAGGAAATTTATCCGTGAGCCCTATGGAATGATACTGGTTACGGGGCCAACCGGAAGCGGTAAGACAACTACCCTGTATGCATGTGTGTCTGAAATCCAGTCGGTGGAAGACAAAATAATCACGATCGAAGACCCTGTGGAGTACCAGCTTCCAGGCATCACTCAGATACCGGTAAATGAGAAGAAAGGACTTACCTTTGCAAGGGGTCTGCGCTCCATCCTGCGCCATGATCCCGACAAAATCATGGTAGGAGAAATCCGCGACACGGAGACCGCCACCATTGCAATTCAATCTGCGCTGACCGGGCACCTGGTGTTTACCACAGTTCATGCCAACAACGTAGTAGATGTAATCGGGCGTTTCGTTCATATGGGTGTGGACAACTACTCCTTTGTTTCGGCATTGAACTGCATCCTGGCTCAACGGCTGGTTCGGAAAATCTGTCCCCATTGCCGGATGAAAGTGGATATGACAGATGATATGCTTCTGGAATCCGGATTGGATCCTGAAAAATTCCGTGGCTATGATTATTTTGATGGAAAAGGATGCATTGAATGCAATGGAACCGGCTATGTGGGGCGAACCGTGATTACGGAGTTACTGGACTTGTCTGATGAGGTCCGGGAAATGATTCTGGCCCGACGCCCGGCCCGTGAAATTAGAACGAGAGCACAGAAGGAAGGGATGGAAACTTTGCGCCATTCGGCGGTACAAAAAGTTGTGGAGGGCGTAACCTCGCTCAGGGAAATCAACAAAGTTACATTCATTGAATAGATGGATGTAGCCGGAAACTGGAAAAGGACGGGATGGAACAGACAATTATTTTGACGGAATCAGAACTTCAATTGCACAGTGCCACAGGATCAGTTCATGCGGTTCCGCTGGGTGGCGCACTTGATCCATTGGCTGTGGATCATCCGGTAAGGGACAATAAGATCCTGGCAGAAGCGCTGGCATCTGCAGGCCGCAGGTTGAACAAACGCAAAGGCTGTCGGATTCTGTTGCCGGATTCACTTGTTTTTGCCAAGGTACTGACCTTTGATAAGATTCCCTTTTCACTGAAAAAGCGGGATGAAATGATTAGATGGAAAATGGATGCTTTTCTTCCCGGCCGGGTAGCATCGTTCAATGTGCAGTATCATGTTTCCGGTAATTCCGTGCTTGTGGCCGCAATGCCTGAAAGTACGGTGTTGGAACTTTTGATGCAGGTAAACATATTGAATACGAGATGTTTCTCAATGGTTCCGGAATCATTTCATTATGCCAACGTGTTTCTGGAGCGTGAAAAGGATGCGACTGCGGTTTTGCTTACAAACCGGAATCGCCATTTTTCAGGATTGGTAATTCAAAACGGAGTGATTACATTTGTTCGCTTTCGAAAGAAAATACAGGGACTCAGCCTCCAGCAGGAATTGGATATGTTCGCGGAAATGGTGGGTGGGGATATGCCGGAGCGCGTACTTCTTTTCGGTGAGGAAGCGGAAATTAAAGCTGAAGTTATGGGCAACAGGTGGTTATCATGATTCATATAGATTTTTCACCGCAACCCTGCAACCGAAAGCGGGACAATTTTTACGGCGTATGGATTCCAATTGCTATCCTGATTCTCATAACCGTTTTAAACATTGTTGTGTTTATCGCGTATCGGTTTAGAAATTCAGACATTCATCAGCAGATTTCTTCCATGGACAGTGAAATTTCACTGTTACAGGACAAGACGACGGCCTCAGGCATGATGCTGAGTCGGGAAAAATATAAAGTATTCATCCAGAAATACAATTTTCTCAACCACATTACGCACAAGAAAATGCTTAGATGGTCTTCCCTGCTGAACAGCCTGGGAAGTGCCTTGCCGCCATCGGTAAAAATCACAGTCATTTCCCCTTCTGTGAAACAAGGCAGGGTTTCTCTCTCTATCAGCGGAGAGGCCTTAACAAAAGCGGATGAGCTTCTCTTTGTTGCAAACCTTCAGAAAAGTATAGTTTTCGATGATGCCTTCATTGATTTTGAGGCAATTGACGCTGCAACTCACAATCTTAAGTTTTCTTTGAGTGTTCGATACGGGAGAACGCCATGAACCGGATACTGGATTTTGTGCAAAGGAATCGAAAATTTTATCTTGTGCTGGGAGCGGCGCTTGTTTTAAACATCTTGTTTTTCTTTTTTGCCGGCTCCAGGGAGTTGGTGCTTTACAATGATTCAGCCAAGGTTTTGCGGGAAACTTCCGTTCGTGTGCGGGATGCCAGGCGAAATGCAGCCAATGCCGGGAAAATTGCTTCCAATGTAGTGGAGGCTCAAAAGCGTATCCGGCGTTTCTTCGACACTGAGTTGAGTCGGGGAGGAAACCTGTTGTCAACCCTGACCGGCCGGATCTATGACATTCTGAATACGAATCATATGAATTTCCAGCATGTTTCTTATGACAGGAAGCCGGAATTGAAAGGTATGTTGAACAGGATTGTGATTCATGTGGCGGTAAAAGGAGGATATGAGGACTTTCAAGGGCTGATCCGGAACCTGGAGCAGATTCCATTTCCGGTCTTTATTGACAGGGTCAGCATATCGTCCGTTTCCGGTGGAGAAATCAGCGCTACTGTGGATATTGTTACTTTTTACGGGGAAAAGAAGTCATGAAGGTCAGTAAAAGGGAAAAATTGCTGTCCGGGGCCTTACTGGCAACGCTTTTCATCGTCTGGATGTTGAGCGGAGAAGGAAATGGAGTAACTTCGGAGGAAACGGGAACACCATTGGTATCCTCCGGGCGTATCTTTGAGCAATACAGGCGTATCCGGCCCCTTCCGATGCTGAAGAATGCGAAACAGCAGGAGAAGACAGTGTCTCAGCGGAATATTTTCCAATTTGGAAGCAGAACAGTCGGCATCGGGCGGAATGGCACATCGGGAGAGCTGTCAGACAATGAGAATGGCGCTCAAATGAATACAGGGGAAAAGAAGGCAGGTGGAAACCATGAACTGTCTGGTGATGCGGGAACACCGCAGCCGCCGGATGTGGACTTTCAGGTGGTTGGTATCATATTGGCGGGGGCTACCCATGCGGCTGTTATTACCAGGTCGCCTGAGTTGTTTGTCGTTAGAGAATCTCAGCATTTTCTGGACCATTTCATTCTGAAAAGTGTGAAGCGGGAAGGGATTGTCATCGGGTATATTGATTTTAAGGATGAATTGTTCATCCCACTGAAGAAAGACGGGGGGTTGCAGTGAAGAAGCTAATTCTGATTCTTTCCATGTTGATGCTGGCGGCGTGCTTCAAGCCGAAAGGGTATGATGAGGCTGCATCCGCATTTCAGCGCAAAAACTGGGACAACGCGGCGATTAAATTCGCCAGATTGGTCATTGCCTATCCCGACAACGTAGAGTTCAGGGTAAAGTGGGAAATGGCAAAGAACAATGCCGCGAAATATCATTCCCGTCTTGGCCGTAAAGAAGTAATGAAGGGAAATCTGGACCAGGCGGTAAAGGAATTCAACAAGTCTCTGTTCTATGATTCTACCAACCACTATGTTCAGGACCAGTTGGATCGGGTGATGGGGAAGCTTGTGCAACGGGAAAAGGAAAAGGAAAAGGTTGGTACAACGCTGGAGCAGATGCAGAAAAACGTGGAAGAAAAGACCGGAGTGCCGATGTTGAGCCCGACATCCGATCGGCCCATTGATCTCTATTTTCCGGCGAAAAAAAGTCTTCGGGATATTTATCATGCCCTTGGGACCTCTTCCGGTATTAACATTCTCTTTGACACTTCTTTTCAGGATACCCAGATTGCTATTGATCTCAGGGAAATGACTTTCTACAATGCGCTGAAATCGCTGATGCTGGCCACTGGCCATTTCTACAAGGTGATTGACAATCGAACCATTATCATCCTGAAAGACACAAAGCAGAACCATGATAAGTATGATGACAAGATAATTAAGGTGTTTTATCTGTCCTATGCCAAACCCATCGACATGAAAAACAACCTCCGGCTTCTCACCGGCATCAAGGAAATTTTTGACAACAAGGATTTGAACTGTGTAGTTGTCATGGGAACGCCGCAACAGATCGCTATTGCCAACCGCATTGTTTCACTGAACGACAAACCGAAAGCGGAAGTGGTGGTGGATTTCGAATTAATGGAAGTGAATCGTTCCAACCTGGATCAGCTTGGAATCAGCCCGACAGACGGATCAAACCCCACTTACAAAGTCGGGGCGGGCCTCTTTTCCAACAGCGCAGATTCAGCCTCCATTACACCGGGTTTTGTGGATCGTAACAATGCGGTGTGGCGTTTCGGAATCCCACTGCTGCAGCTTGATTTTCTGAAATCCATCGGCGAGGCAAAAGAAGTGTCTAATCCAACCATTCGGGTTTCCGAAGGGGAGAAAGGGAAAATTCTCATCGGCCAGTCTGTGCCCATTGCCACGACCTCTTTTACGCCTTTTACCGGGTCAACCGGAACAGACACTTCCGCCTATTCCGGTATTGGCGGTCAGCCGTTGACATCATTCAATTACCAGGAAGTCGGAATTAAGATAGAGGTAGAACCAAGGGTTCACCACAATGGAGACATCTCGTTGAAATTAAAACTTGAAGTAAGCTCTATTGTAGATAACAAATCAGGGTTTCAACCGGTCATCGGTAAGCGAACTGTAGAAACCGTATTAAGGGTGAAAAACGGGGAAAGTGTGATAATGGCCGGTTTGCTGAAAGACACCGAGCGTACATCATTGAACGGAATTAAAGGATTGGCTGATATTCCACTTCTGGGAAGGCTTTTTTCCAGCACCAAGAAAGAGATGGAACAGACCGACGTAATGATGACGATTACGCCGCACATCGTGCGGGGGCCGAACATCAAGGAAGAGGACATGATGCCCTACGCTGTCGGAAGCAAAGTAGAAAGCAATTTTTCACCGGATGATCCGTTCGGTTACGGCCGAAACAAGAGGGCGGAAAAAGGGAAGAGCGAAGCGTTATCCACTGTGAGAAAACCGGGCAAGGCAGTTTCAGGGCAGGGGGCGAAACAGATATCTCTCTCAGCCGGCCTTTCTGAAAAAGGAAATGTTAAACAAGTTTCCAGATTTCCGGTACAGGAATCGCAGTCGTCCAAAGCCCTGTCTTCTTCCAGCATGATCCCGGCGATGATTTCCCTGACACCCAGAAAAATGAAGATTCAAGTGGGAAAAACAAGTATGCAGTCTCTTTTTGCAACGAATTTTCGGGATGTGGACATGGTCGATCTGGTCATTACCTATGACCCTTCAAAAATAAATATTGTCGATGTTGTGCAGGGAGGCTTTATGGCCGGCGACGGCACTGGTGTTTCTTTTATTCCGGTGTGGGACAATAAGAATGGCAGGCTTGCACTTACAATTGACCGCAAGGGCGGTGCTACGGGACGAAGCGGTACCGGGATGCTGGCAAATATTGTCATCAAGGGTGTGGGCAAGGGCGTATCACCTGTCGGCGCTATGGTTTCTTCGAAAGTGCTGGCGGCAGACGGGAGCCCGCTTGGATTCAAATTCATCAATGGAGAGGTTACGGTTCATTGAAGTTAAGGGGCTTTACGTACATTGAACTACTTGTGGCGGCCATGATGCTCGCCATTCTGGCTTCGGCCGCTTTGCCGATGATAAGAGTTTCGGTGAAACGAAAGAAAGAAATACAACTGCACCGGGTTCTGCGGGAAATGAGAACTGCAATTGACCGATACAAGGACATGGCAGATAGAGGAATTATTCCCAGGGGGGCGCCGGAGGCGATGGGATATCCACCGGATCTGGAAACCCTGGTTACCGGAGTCCGGTTACTGGGAACATTGACGCAGAAGATGAAGTTTCTTCGGAGAATACCGGTGGACCCCATGAAAGGAAAAGCAGAATGGGGCTTACGCTCCGTTCAGGATGACCCGGACTCCACAACATGGGGGGGTGAAAATGTGTATGATGTATATTCGGAAAGCCCCGGGACAGCTCTTAACGGCACTGAATACAGTAAGTGGTAACATAAAAAATGGGAGTAGGGATGAATAGCCTGACTGGAAAGAAAATCGGAAGTTCAGGATTTACAGTGATCGAATTAATGGTGGTGTTGACCATTATTGGAATTCTCTCTGCCATTGGCGTGAACTATCATAGAAAGGCTATCATTCAGACTAAGGAAGCGGTGTTAAAAGAGGATTTGTTTCAGATGCGGGATGCACTGGAGCAATACTACGCGGATAAGTCCAGATATCCCCAGGATCTGGAGACACTTGTGGATGAAGGCTACATGCGCAGAATCCCAGCAGATCCGATTACAAAGAGCTCAGACACATGGGAACTGATCTATGAGGAACCCATTGACAACGACCCGGATTACGAAATCGGGGTCTATGACATCAGAAGCGGATCCGGGAAGCGAGCACTGGATGGGACTATTTACAATGAGTGGTGATTTTCGGAACCGGAAGGGGTACATGTTTATCACCGTCCTGGTGGCGGTAGTGATTCTATCCATTTCAATGGCCGTTCTTTTAAAGAGCTGGTCGTACAGGACAAAGAGAATGAAAGAAAATGAGCTTCTGTTCCGTGGCAAGCAATATGCAAGGGCAATTCAACACTACTATCAGATACATCGGCGCTACCCTTATACATTGGAAGAATTGACCCGAACAAAACCCAGAATGATTCGTCAGTTGTGGAAGGAGCCGATGACCAAAAATGGGGAGTGGGGTTTGGTTTTTCTTTCGGATGTGCAATCCGGAAGACTGGCGTCGGAAAAGGCGCGTAAACTGCTTCCAATGCTTCGGGTGGTGGGAAGAGACGAAATTCCTGAGCAGCCAACGCCCGTGGCGACAGAGGAGCACAGTGGGAAAATGAAGGGCCAGATTGTGGGCGTGTACTCAAGAAGTAAAGATATCCCTTTTCTCAACTATCAGAAGGGAAAGATGTATTCAGATTGGAAATTTATGGGTATAATAAACAGAGGTAATGGGTTCAGAAAACTCAGAATGGGCACTTATAACCCTGTTCGCTGAAGGAGGCCGGATGCCGGAAGAAAAGAAAGAATTGTTTTCAGATGAAGAACACCTGGACAATGCGATTCAGTGTTTGAAAGTGCTGGCGCATCCTTTGCGCTTGAAGATTCTTGTGCTGTTAATGGAAGGGCCGACCAATGTTTCTGCATTGGAAAGGGTATTGGCTTCTTCCCAGCCAAACATATCCCAACACCTGGCCATTATGCGGTATCGGGGTATGCTGAAGCAGGATAAAAGGGGGAATGAGGTGTACTACAGCATTAAGAATCAGCGTCTGCGTCAAATGTTGATGAGTATTGCCGGATTGTTTTGCGAGCAGGAGGGCAAGCAATAGATTTGTTTTCTTTCAAAAAACGTCGGTGTTTTTCTAATGTGTGTTTTTTAATTCTTCCCTTATGATACGGTTGTAAAGACAATGTTTGAGTCTGCTTTGAAGTTTCTAGTAATTTTTGTGTGATGCTAGCGAAAATCATTTGATAAAAAGGAATTCATGGAAACAGTATTTTGGGGTGAAAGAGAGTTCAAATTATCCCGTTCTGTGGTCACCATCGGAAATTTTGATGGAATCCATGTGGGCCATCAGGAGATTCTGAGAAGGGGTCGTTCAATTGCAGCTGATCGTGGCATTCCATTGGTGGTTATTAGTTTTGACCCCCATCCCGGAAAAGTCCTCTATCCCCAGAAAGCCCCTGAAATTATCAAGACCGATCGTCAGAAGCGGGAATTACTGAGTCAACAAGAAGTTGACTATTATTTCGTCATTCGTTTTTCTCCTGAGTTCTCCAGGATGGCGCCGGGAGTATTTCTTAATTCTCTGCTGGTGGAATCTCTGGGCGCAGAATATGTTCTTGTCGGAGCCGGTTTTGCGTTTGGACGGAAACGAAGCGGAAATGTGGACCTGATAATGAAATTTGGTTCGGATCACAAAATTACGGTTGATCCCGTTCCCCATGTAATGCTGGATGGTGAAGTGGTTTCCAGCAGCAGTATCCGTTCCCTGCTGAAAAATGGTAAAATTCGGAAAGCCAACCGGTTTCTGGGCCGATATTATTACATGGAAGGGATTGTAATTCATGGGGAGCAATTGGGTCGAAAGCTTGGTTTTCCCACTGCGAACATTATCAGCGAAAATGAACTGACACCTATTCTCGGAGTTTATGCTTCCTGTACGAATGTGGGAGGTGAGCAATACCAAAGTGTGACCAATATTGGTTTGAAGCCTACATTCGGCGGTAAAAAAATCATTGTGGAAACCCATCTGTTTGATTTTGACATGGACATCTACGGCGAGGAAATCACAGTTGCCTTTGTGGAATTTATCCGTCCGGAGGTAAAGTTTGATTCTGTTTCGAAGCTTGTGGAAGAAATAGAAAACGATTGCAAGATGGCAAAGGG
>JAADJC010000091.1:73906-118707 GCA_013151025.1 Acidobacteriota bacterium | reverse complement strand
AGTTTGTCCAGTCCCCGAAGTGTCGGTTTCACGACAATTGGTTCCGGCATTTCCGGACTGACGGTAGCGCCACCCACGGATTCCCGTACCGCCATACCTGCTTGGGGAGATGGCATTGTTACCGCCATAGGGGGTCTCCGTCGAACATACGCCATCTTCCTGCTGCCACCCACAGCCGTGTCGGACACGCCCTGGGGCAGTGGCAACGGTTGCTTCACAGTTACCGGTTTGCCGTCTTTGTTTCGGATTTTCGTGTCAATGGCCACGAAGGATGTGTAGGCGGTCAGGAGGTTGTATTTCAGACCCAATTCGGTAACAGTGGGCTTGATTTCGGATTCGTCGAATCTTGCGTAGTCGGACAATTCCGCGATACGGGTACGGGCCCAGAGGTAGCGGAGCGCCGCATTTTTTTTGCGGTTCAGTTTGTCTGTGACTTTGAATTCGGCTTTGTACGAACCCTTTCCGGAAATACCGGTGACAGTGACCTTCCCTGCCATTTTGCCCTTCCATTTGCCGAACATCACTACCGGGCGGCCGGCAAAAAGGTCTGGAATGGACACCGGTTCCACGTCGTATACATCAAATCCGTCAAAGTTGACTTTGATGTCTGTCAGTACCGGTGACTGAATGTAGCTTCGGAACTTTTCCGCCGTTTTTGCCGCATCTTTCGGGTTGGTAATCACAAAAGGTTCTCCCAGTCCGGCCCTTGCCATTCCCTCGATGAGATAGCGGTTTACTGAGCTGCCGATTCCAAAGGCAAAAAGGTTGGAATTGTTGAGGTTTTCACGGATCATCTGAAAAGTGGCTTTTTCCACAGACACATAGCCGTCAGTGACCACCACCATGCTCCGTGATACGCCCTCATTCATCGGAAGTGCCAATGCCTTTTTCATGGCGGGAAGGAGCCGTGTTCCACCGCCTCCCCGAAGATTGTCAATGAGTGTGACAGCTTGTTTAACATTTTCCTTTGTGGCGGGAAGTGATGTTGGGCTCAGTAAACGGTTCCCCCCTGAAAAGAGCAGTACATTGAAACTGTCTGTGGGTTTCAACGAGGAAATCAGCTTTTTCAGCAGGGCTTTGGAAATGTCCAGGGGAAATCCCCGCATGGAACCGGACACATCCACAATAAACACGTAGTCCCGGGGTGGAATTTCTTCCGGGCTCACCCGTTTCGGCGGCTCTGCCATCAAAAGAAAGAAGTTTTCGCTTTTCCCCCTGTACAACATCAACCCCGATTGAATCTTTTCCCCGGACAGGCGGTAATTCAGGATAAAATCACGGTTTCCACCGGTTTTTTCACTCTTATCCAGATGAATCATCGCCATCTTCGGCCCGTCGAAAGCCACGTTGATTTTGTGACTGGGGCTGAATACGTCCTGAACCGGAATGGGGGAAGAAATATCCACCGAAAGGCCGAAGGTGTATGGGGCGACTTCTCCCTGATGAAGGTAGGGATTTTTTACCCATTTGTCCGGCTGATCCGGCTCGTCCGGTGTTTCCGAATAGCGGGGGCCCACCACCGTGGGATAAACAAAATTGTACACACCGTCGGTGGGAACGAGAAGTTCGGTGTACTTTAATTCCACTTTGATCACATCACCGGGCATAATATTCGCTACGCTCATCTGAAACACATTGGGCCGCTGCTGTTCCAGAAGAGAGGCGCTCCGCCCTTCGTTTCTGGCCTGTTCATAATCCTGGCGGGCCTTCTGCCGCTCTTCAATCTTCGCCACAAGAGTTCGCTTCCCGATGGTCATTTTCATACCGTATACCGCCGCACGGGTGGAACCGGGGAAAATATAGGTGGCTTCCAGCGGCTTTTCCCCGACGTTACGGTATTCCTGGGTCACCGTCACATCGGCAATTACCCCAACGATGGTGACCTTCGCTGAAGTCGCCTTCAACGGCAGTCTGTCCACCGAAGGGTCATCGGATTTTACAAAGAAATAGGGAGAAAGGGTTTTATCGGGAGATGGTTTCTCCACCGGTTTGGCCATCAGTGGCACGATACACGACAGCAAGAGAATAGATACAAGAATTTTTTTCATTTTTTCCTCCGTTCTCGACGTTTCGTTTTTTTTATTTGCAACAATCGTTCCACAAATCTGTCCACCGGCGGAGGGAGCGGCCCGACGGACCGCGTGAATTGTGGATGGTTCAAAAAAAGAAAAGAGAGAGAATTACCTGGTTTCTTGTTTTTCCCCAACTTATTATCCGTCTCAGCAGCTGCGCCGATTTGAGTCAGTGCAAATATATAAGGGAAAGGAATTGTCCATCTTTTCCCCAACCATTCACCATCCACTATCCACGGCGGATCTGCCGGTCACGCTCCGCCTGTTCCGCTTCCGTCGAGGTGGCTGGGAACCCGGAGCCGGGCCAGTCCGTCCAGTGCTGCAACCCGGTAAGCCTCCGCCCATGTGGGATAATTGAATACGTTATGAACAAAGTAATCAACCCGGCCGCCGAGGGACATGACGGCCTGGCCGATGTGAATCAGTTCCGCCGCCTGATCCCCGACCACGTGAATACCGAGGAGTTTCCAGTCATCCGGAGAAAACAGGAGTTTCAACATTCCCACAGAGCCGCCCTTGATGGTGGCTTTGGAAACCTCCTGATACCGGGCAATGCCTTTAACAAAGGGGACATCTTTTTTCACCAGTTGTTCTTCAGTGCTGCCGATAAGGGACGCTTCCGGGATGGAATAGATGGCAAAGGGAGAAAGTTCGGGACGATGGTCCCGAACGGTGTAGCCCAGAACATTCCGTCCTGCCACACGGCCTTGTTCCGCGCTGGTGGATGCCAGTGCCGGTGGCCCGATAACGTCACCGGCGGCAAAAATATGGGGAGCCGAAGTGCGGAAATTATCATCAACTTTTATTGTGGGGCGCTTGTCCAGTTCCACCCCGGCAACGGGGAGGTTCAATCGCTCGACGCAGGGAACACGCCCCAGAGAAACCAGTACGGCATCCGCTGCCAGTATTTCTCCGGTATCGGTTTCCACCCGGCCCTTTCCGTCTTTTGTTCGGCCGATGGCGCGATATCCCCGGCCCAACGCCATAGTAACGCCCATTTTTTCCATTTCACTCAACAAGAGACGGTTAATGTCCCCATCCAGGTAGGGGAGAATCCGGGTGTGGCGATCCACCAGTGTAACCCGGCAGCCCAATGCTGCAAACATGGCAGCGTATTCCGTTCCAATGACCCCCGCTCCCACAACAATGAGGCTTTTGGGCAGTTCATTGATTCGACTTTTGTGGGAAAAGACAAAATTACTGTCAAAAACAACCTCGTAATCAAAGGAAATATCATCAGGATGCCGGGGGACCGTACCCGGTGCCAGAACGATCTGGTCTGCATGCACAGTGAGCAGACTTTCATCTATCCGATTGTGGATTTCAAGTGTGTGTGGGTCCACAAACCGGGCCTCCCCGTAGCGGATTTTTACGCCTGCTGCCATGAATTGAGATTCCAGCACCGCCAGCTCCCGCTTCAGTGTCAATTCGACCCGTTCAGTGAGATCCTTCAGGCAGATGTGCTGCCTTACCTTGTATCCGTTCCCGTAGAGGTGTCTGTGCCGATACCCGATGAGATGCAACACCGCTTCCCGCAGTGTTTTACTGGGTATGGTGCCGACATGAAGGGAAACTCCCCCCACTTTCAGGTTGCGCCGGTCAATGACGATGGTGTCCAGCCCCTCCCTGCCGCACTCCATCGCTGCCCGCTGACCCGCAGGCCCGCTCCCCACCACCGCCACATCACAGTGAATCGTTGTTTTCTCTTTCTGGATGTTGTCTCCCATTGCTTACTCCGGGTTTGTCTAGTCTTTGCTTTCTGTTTTATTGTGTCCGAAATCGCCCCGCGACGCAAGTAGAAAGACGGCAGTTGTGGTATAATCCCCCGCCATGTGGACAAAGACACTGCTTATCGACAATATGGACTCCTTCACCCAGAATGTTCGTCATCTTTTTCAGATGGCGGGAGCCGACGTCACTGTTTTCCGGTCCGACAGCGCCACTCTCACAGATATTGAAAAATTCTCTCCTGAATTGCTTCTGATTTCTCCTGGACCCGGGTCGCCTGAGAAAGCTGTATTGTCCCGTGCAATTATCCGAAAATTTTACGGTAATATTCCCATCTTTGGAATTTGTCTCGGGATGCAGTGTATCGCGCTGGAGCTGGGAGGCATTGTATCGAAGGGAGACCCCTGTCACGGGAAGACACGGGCTGTTCATCACGAGGGAAACGGCGTTTTTTCAGCTATTTCCTCCCCCTTCACCGTGGGGCGCTACCACTCTCTCCGGCTTTCAGAATGTCCAGACGAGCTTGAAGTGAATGCCGGAACTTCAGACGGAATTCCCATGTCAATTCGCCACCGCACCCTCCCCCTTGCCGGGGTCCAGTTTCATCCGGAATCCTTTCTCACCGAGCAGGGGCTCCAAATCGCAAGGAATGTGCTCCATGGAAATCTTTGAGCATTGGAACCGGACAGACGGGGTGCTGACTGAAACAGAACTGTTCCAGTTGGCAGGGGACTTTCCAGCTGTACTCTTATACGGAGAAGGAGATTGGCTGATTGCCGGCTGGGATCCGATCGCGACATTTATGGAACCTCCTTTTCCAATTAAATTTGTTCGATCAGGGAAAATCCCCCCGATTCAACCGGATTTAATGGGATTTATTTCGTATGAATTCGGATACACGCTGGATGCAGCACTTCCGGTCCTGCCACCCTGTCCATTGCCGCTTTTTCAGTTTGAAATTTATCGCCACATCGTGCTGTGCCACCGCCCCGGAAAGCAGACATTCCGGGGGGTCCGGAACGGAGAATCTCTCGCTTTATCAGTTCCGCTTGGCAGTGGGCCTTTCCGTGCACAGAAAGTGGAAGACACGGATTCCCCTGCAGTCTACATGGAAAAAGTTGCCGCAATCCGAGATGAAATTGCATCCGGAAACGTCTACCAGGTGGATCTGACTCGCCAGGAAAAATGGACCGTCAGCGGAGATGTCCGGGAATTTGCGCTGCGTCTGAACCGGGAAAATCCGGCTCCTTTTTCCGGCTTTATTCAACAGCGTGGTTTTACGATTGTTTCATCATCGCCGGAACGGTTTCTGTCTCTCAGGGATGGAATATTTTTGACCAGCCCCATCAAGGGGACTGCAGCTCGGGGTGTTTCAGTTGAAGAAGATGAAGTGTTGGCCCGGTTTCTGGTCAATGATGAAAAAAATCGTGCGGAACTGGCCATGATCGTGGATCTGCTGCGAAACGACCTCTCCACAATATGCAAACCGGGCAGTGTCCGGGTAAGGTCATTCCCGGAGCTGGAGAGTTATACCAATGTCCACCACCTTGTTGCGCATATTACCGGCTGTTCACTGGAAGGTATTTCTCTGGCTGATATTCTCAAAGGAACTTTTCCAGGTGGATCCATTACCGGGTGCCCGAAGATCGCTGCCATGCATCTTATTCGGGCTCTGGAACCGGAACCAAGGGGAATATACACCGGTTCAATGGGTTGGATCTCCGGAGATGCCGCCATGATGGATCTCAACATTGCCATCCGTACCTGCACCATTCAAAATGGAATCCTCACCTTTGGTGTCGGGGGCGGCGTGGTTTGGGATTCAAATCCGGCCGACGAATACGAAGAAACAGTCAAAAAAGGGGAATCAATTGTCAAATGCTTGAATTAACAATCCATGCAAGCGAAAACATGCGGGTTTCACCGACCGAAATGGATACCGCCCTGTTTGAAACTATCCGGGTTTCGGAGGGGCAGCCGATTTTTCTGGATCGACACCTGAACCGGATGGCAGTGGGCCTTCTCTTCATGAAAACAGAATCGCTTCCACCGGCTGAATCCGTCCGGACCGCCATTATCCGCAGCCTGGCCCTGACCGGAACCGTTGGCGGTGCGATAAAACTCATGGCTGCGGGGCCCCTCCTCCACGTTCTCCCCCGAAAAGCCGCCCCGGTACCGGCGGCCGTGGTCATTGGCATCTCGAAATCGGTCCTTCGTCAATCTGCCTCGCCCCTGGCAAAGCTGAAACCGGTTGCTCGGAGCTGGAGTGATGCACTGCGGGCGGAAGCAGCGCAAACCGGCGCCTTCGATTGTATCGCCCTGAACGAACACGAAAATCTCACCGAAGGGGGGCGGACAAACCTGTTCCTGGTGCAAAGCGGAGAAATTATGACACCGCCCCTCGCCGACGGCTGTCTCCCCGGCATCAGCCGGAGCATTGTACTGGAAACGGGAAAGGTGATGGAACAGCCGCTGAAACCGAAAGATCTGGCTCAATGTGAAGCTGCCTTCCTGACCAATGCGCTGATCGGCGCCGTTCCGGTGTCAAAAGTACTTGGAATGGGTCGGAAAAACCTGCATCATCCTCTGATTCTGGAGGTTAAGAGAGAAATTACCAGGGCCGTTGTGGAAGATCTCCGGCTGTTCAGTTGAATCCAATCGCTACAGCCGGAACCAGCGGCGGGGAACAAAAAGCTCTTCAAAGAGGTTGATGGCGAAAAGGTCTGTCATGCCGGAAATGTAGTCTGCCACCACCCGGTCCCGTTTGTTTTTTCGTTCAAAGTAGAATGCCGGGATGTGTTCTTCAGGATTCTGCATCAGGTACTCAAAGAGAAATTCAATAATTTTTTCAGACTTGCTGAATTCTTTTTTAACCTTTTCATTGAAGTAGATGTCTTCGTACATGAAATCCTTGTACTGCCGGAACGCTTCTTCAATTTCCGGGCTCATCCGGATTTCCGCTCCGTCTGTGGCACGGCTGTTCTGAATCAGATCCCGAACCAGCCGGTCAATCCGTTCCCGGGGGGTGCGGCCTATGGTCTGTGCTACTTTTCCCGGTATGTCTTCTTCCCGGATGATCCCTGCCCGGATTGCATCGTCGCAGTCATGGTTCAGGTACGCCACCACGTCGGAAACCCGGACAACCCGTGCTTCCAGCGTGCGGATGCCAAGGGATGCACCGGAGGGGTCCCCGGACCGGCCCTTGGAATGTTTTCCGATGCCCTCCACCACCTCTCCCGTCAGGTTGAGGCCCTGGCCCTTTCGCTCAAGGAAATTCACCACGCGAACGCTCTGGACAAAGTGACGGAAACCGCCGTCCACCAGGCGGTCCAGCACCGCCTCTCCGGCATGGCCGAAGGGGGTGTGGCCGAGGTCATGGCCCAGGGCGATGGCTTCGGTAAGGTCTTCGTTGAGGCGAAGGGCCCGGGCAATGGTCCGGGCAATCTGGGAGACTTCCAGGGTGTGGGTAAGCCTCGTGCGGTAGTGATCCCCCACAGGTGCCAGAAAGACCTGTGTTTTATGCTTCAGCCGCCGGAAAGACTTGCAGTGGAGGATTCGATCCCGGTCCCGCTGAAAGCAGGTTCGAATATCGCAGGGGCTCTCCAGCTGGTGACGGCCCCGGCTTTCAGATGCAAGACAGGCGTGGGGAGAAAGGGTTTTTCGCTCAAGGGCTTCGCTTTCTTCCCGGATTGTCATGATTTTCTCCCACCGGTGACGATGGACACCAGCCAGCCTGCCGCGAGGGAGAGAAAGAAAGCGGGAATCAGTTCATACACCGCGTTATCCAGTACCGGAATGTTATTCCAGATGACAACGGTCAGCGGCCCGACAATGAGGTTTGCCAGCGCCCCCCATTTGTTGAAGCGCCGGATGTAAATCATAGACAGAATCATCGGGGAGAAGGCGGCGCCAAGTGCCCCCCACGCGTAGAGAACAAAGGTATAAATAACTTTAACGTTGAGAAGGGCAATGAGGATCGCAATAACAGTCATCGTGAGAATCACAAGGCGTGTCGCCAGTACCAGACGGCGACCCTCAACCTTTCGCTTTGTCAATTTCAGCCACAGGTCATTGACCAGGGAGGTAGCGGCATACATGAGCTGGGAATCCGCCGTAGACATGATGGCGGCGGTAATAGCAGCCAGGACCACCCCGGCCAGCACCGGCGGCAGATGTTCGGCGGCAAACCTCGGCAGAATATGTTCCGCATCTTTCAAAGCGGGATACAGTGCCCGGCCCGCGATACCCAGTGTCACCGACCCGGTCAGTACCAGAATCCCCCATAAGGTAGCAATCATACCGGAACGGCGGCCCTCTTCTTCGTTTTTCACTGTGATGTAACGAACCACCACGTGGGGCATGCCCTGATAACCGAGTCCGATTCCCAGCTGGCCCACAATAAAACCCACACTGCCCCAGACAGTCAACCCGCCCAGAGACCAGAACCCTTCCAGCCCGGCACTTTTCAGTACCTCATGGATATGTAGCGGCCCCCCGGCATCCACCACGGCGAGGATGGGCAGGGATACCATGATAATCGCCATGAGAATGCCCTGGAGGGCGTCGGTCCAGCACACGGCCGCGTAGCCCCCCATCAGCACATAGACCCCGATGATGATGCTGCCCAGCAGCACCCCCTGGCGGTAGTCCATCAATCCCATACCGTGAAGGGTTTTCCCCGCCCCCACAAACTGGGACACCACGTAAACCCCCATGAAAAATACAATAACAACACTGCCGATGATACGGAGCATCTTCTTTCGGTCGTTCAGTTCATCTTCCACCATATCCGCCAGTGTCAGGGAATTGTGAACACCGGAAATACGACGCACCGGCACAATCACAAAAAACCAGTTCACCGCATATCCTGCCACACAGCCAATCACCGCCCAATAGGCCGCCAGGCCTTTCGTGTAGCCCAGCCCGGAGAGCCCCAGCATCACCCATGCACTTTCCGAACTCGCTGCGGCACTCAGCGCCGTGACAATGGCGCCCAGTGATTTTCCGGCCGATACAAAATCATCATAACTTTTTGAAAACTTTCGTTCCCCGAGGTAGCCGATGGCAATCAATGCCACAAGGTAAAGCCCGAAGGTTATCATCAGCGCTGTTTCATGTGCCGCCATTCATCCCTCCCGAAATCCGGTTTTGTATTGGTTCAGTTATACCAGAAAATATAGTTCACTGCCAATTCCCCTGCCTGAAACAGGGAATTTCCACACGACAATTTTGCAATCGGGAATCATACTCGTCTTTCAATAACAGAAATTTTACCTTGTGTCAGATATAGTGCCGGTGAAAGTCTGTGTTGCACACAGACGAAAGGTAATTGGTTTTTGCTATGGTTTTTTAGAACCTGCTCTGGACTCAAGCTCAGCCTTTCCTCTTGCTCAAACTTGGCCCCGGTTTGGAGGTGAAGAGCCATTTGAGACAGTGGGCACGGAGGCTGACAGCGGGAACCTGTTTTTTGTACGCCAGATACTCTGCCCCGAACTTTTTTCTGCATTCTGCTTCTTCAAGGGTGAAAACCATGACAATGATGGTGAGGATTTCGACAGGCGCGAGAAAGAAAATGAAGTGGGGGCTGCCGAGAAGCAATGCCCAGCCAAGGGGCAGCAAGGTCAGGCCAAACAGCATCGGATGGCGCATACAGGAATAAATCCCCGTGGTTACAATCTTGTCCGTTTCCAGCCTGGGGGTGTTTTCGCTTCGCCCTTTTTTCAATTCCCGCCCCCCGGTGGCTGCGGCGGCGAACGCCAGCTTTGTGACAATGAGGCCGATGAAAAAACTGGTCAGATGAAAAGGGAGGGAAAAAAAGAGATTGTGCCGCTTTACATCAAGGTAAATGCACAGAACCGCCCCGCCGAAAATCATCAAAACCCACCAGAAAAGCCGGAGAACAACGGAAACAGTGGTTTTTCCCATATTCCCTCCATCTGGAAATGTTCAGGCTATCTTACCATTTATCCCGCTGAACCGGGAAACCGGCGCTTCATCACTTTTCCACCGGATATTCTGCAACCGAAGGACTGTTTCCCCCGTAGAATATGTTCATGACGGGTATTTTGTGTATTCTTAAATAAAAAAGTTGAATGATGGATAAGGGAGGAATGTGTTTTATGAGAAAAATTGCGTGGACAGCAGTTATTGTGATGATTGCCGGGCTGACTTTCGCGGCGCCACCGGCAGCGAAGTTTATGGCGGAACCGGACATCCACGGAAAGCGCATTGTGTTTTCCTATGAAGGAGATTTGTGGACTGTGGCGGCAACGGGTGGAGAAGCCACACGGTTGACCAGTTTTCCCGGTACCGAAAGCAGCCCGAAATTTTCACCGGATGGAAAATGGATCGCGTTTTCCGCCTCCTATGACGGAGCACAGTCAGTGTACAAGATTCCGGCGACAGGTGGCGAGCCGGTTCGCTTAAGCTGGAATCCGGGACGGGCAAAGGTATTGGACTGGACGCCGGACGGTGGACGGATTGTGTTTTCATCCTACATGAAAACCTTTATCTACCGGGACCCGAAGCTGTTTTCTGTAACGGCGGATGGCATTTCCCCGAAGCAGTTGCCGCTGGACCGGGGGGTGCTTTTGGGGTTCAACGGAGACGGCAGTGAAATGCTGTACTGCCGGAAGGGCAACCCGGAATATCAGTGGAAACGCTATCGGGGCGGCGAATATGTGGACATCTGGCGTTATAATTTCAACACCCGCCGGTTTTCTCCGGTAACCCATTTCGTGGGGAAGAACACCTACCCCATGTGGTTCAAAAACAGCATGTTGTTTGTGTCCGACCGGGGCCCCCACAAGGTCTGCAATGTGTTTAAGAAAGACCTTGCAACCGGTTCGGTGAAGCAGTTGACCCACTATGACAAACTGGACGTGATGATGGCGGGGCACGACGGCAGCCGGATGGTGTATGTACAGGACGGAACACTCCATGTGCTGGATGCGGCAAACGCCAGGGTACAGGATATTCCGGTGACGCTTCCCAGTGACCGCTGGCGGATGCGGGACAGGGTTATCAACCCAAAGGATTATGTTCACTTTATGGATGTGTCAAACGACGGAAAAACCGCTGTTTTGGAAGCCCGTGGCGACGTGTATACCATTCCGTCGGACAAAAAAGAAGACACACTGAACCTGTCCGTCACCTCTGCGTCCAGAGAACGGCTGCCACGGATTTCACCGGACGGGAAATGGGTCTGCTTTTTTTCCGATAAAACCGGGGAATACCAGCTCTACCGGCAATCCATCGGCGGCGGGCCCTGGTTTCAGTTGACAAACGGCCGCTTTGCCTATCCCTACCGGCCGGTATGGTCACCGGACGGAAAGAAAATCCTGTTCGGCACCAAGCACTTCCGGATTTACGTGGTGGATGTGGCAAATAGAAAACTGACGAAGGTGGATGAGTATCACCAGTTGAAAAACGATGAATTTTACTGGGAAATCGACGATTACGGCTTTGCACCGGATTCCGACTGGATCTGCTACACCACCGTGGCGGAAAACCGGAACTGTGTCGTCAAACTTTTCCGCCTTTCCGACAAAAAGCGGGTTGTGCTGACCGATGACTTCTATGACAACCTGAATCCCCGCTTCGATAAGAAGGGAAATTACCTCTACTACCTTTCCAGCCGCAATTTCAACGTTCAGATGGATATTTATGAGGATGACCACATCCTGAACTCCCCCTACACACCGGTTGCGGTTCAATTGAAGGCGGGGATGAAGCCCCCTTTCGCGGATTTAAGTGCCGTGGAAACCGGAAACAAGACAAAAACAGCGGCTAACGACAGAAAAAAGAAGGAAAAAGAAGCATTTCGCATTGACCTGCCGGGGCTGGCAGGGCGGACATTCCCACTGCCGGTGAAACCCGGAAATGACCTCTACCTGAAGGCGGGAAATGGAAAAGTCCTCTGGGCTTCGGTGGACAGATGGGTGGAACACGACTATGACACCGTGTTCAAGCCCAACCGCTCCACCAGGGTGTGGCTCCACATTTTCGACATGGGGAAAAAGAAGGAAGTGAAACTGTCGGGGCGGGTACAGAATTTCCGTCTGTCTTTGGACGGCAGCCAGCTTATTTCGCACCAAAGCGACGGATTCCACGTTGTGTCCACGGACAAGGCATACAGTGGAAAGAAATTCGGCGAGACGCTGGACCTGTCTAAAATGACATACAGGGTCAACACACTTGCGGAGTACAACCAGATTTTCAGTGACGCGTGGCGCTGGTGGCGGGATTTCTTCTACGACAAAAACCTTCATGGCCACGACTGGAAGAAACTGGGGGAACAGTATCGTTCCTACATTCCCTATGTCACCAGCCGAAACGGGCTCAACTGGCTGATTTCTCAGATGGTCGGCGAAGTATCGGTGGGACATGCCTATATTTTCGGCGGGGATGTCAACGCCGTACGCCCGCCGAAAAACCGGGCGGATATCCGGCCGGCCCTGCTGGGGGCGGACCTGATCCCGGACAGTCAGGCGAAGCACTATCGTTTTGCCACAATCTTCGGCCCCACAAAGTACAATCTGAACATTACCGGCCCCCTGAGCCGGCCGGATGTGAAAGTGGCGGCGGGGGACTATCTCATTGCCGTCAACAATCACAAAATCAGCGACAATGACAATTGGTACCGTTACCTGCAGGTGGTTTCGGGGGAACGGGTTTCCATTACCGTCAGCAGCCATGCAGACGGGAAAAATTCCCGAACCTATCGGGTTAAACCGGTATTCTCGGAAAGCCGGCTCCGCTACGATCACTGGCTGGCACACAATATTGACTATGTATTGAAAAAAACAGACGGCCAGGTGGGCTACATGCACATCAACGACATGTCCGATGCCGGAATCGGCGAATTTGACAAATTCTGGCGGGCTTTCCGCTATAAAAAAGGCATCATCATTGACGTGCGGCGCAACTCCGGCGGCTGGACAGAGTATTTTATAATTGACAAGCTGGAACGGAAAATGGTGGCGTACAACGTGCTTACCGGCATGAATCCCATGCGCTATCCCGGCGCGGCTTCCACAGCCAAATACGTGGCAATTTCCAACGAGTACAACGGCTCCGACGGAGAAGCCTTTATTGAACATTTCAAAGCGATAAAGCTGGGCAAAGTAGTCGGCGTACCGTCATGGGGCGGACTGGTGGGAATTATCAACGGCCAGCTTACGGTGGACAACGGCACCGTTTACCAGCCCAACAACAGTTTTTACGGAAAAGAAGGCAAATGGTGGGTGGAAAACCACGGTGCCGATCCGGATATCACGGTGGACAACGATCCGGCGTCCGTTATGGCGGGGAAGGACCCGCAGCTGGATAAAGCCATTCAGGTGGTACTGGATGAGATCAAGCAAAAAGGAAAGCCGGAAATTCCGGTTCAGCACCCGCTTTATCCCGTCCGGTAAAGAACGGTGCCGCACAGTACGCGTGTAAAAAAAAGGGGCCGGGAGAATTCCCGGCCCCTTTCGGTTCAATTCACTCCTTCTTCTGACACAAGCGATTTCCCTTTACCGGCTGCCGGTGAGGGCAGTCATGAACGTGCGGTCCAGATCGCCGCTTGACTCCAGTGCCACCACCGGGGCGGTGGAACTGTAACGGACCGTATCACCGGCTTCCGGCGTAACACCGGCAAACAGGTCGGTCAAAACCGCCTTGAACCGGTGCATCACGGCAACGGAAACACTCTTTTCCGCCTTCACCGTACCGTCTGCGCCCATCAGCCGAATCGTCACTGTCGCGTCTGAAGAACTCACATTGGTAATGGCAATCCCGGTCCAGTTATCCTCTCCGGTGAGCACATCCGGCAGAATTCCCCAGGTATTTGCCACCGTGGGCAGCACCATACCGCAGATACCGGCGTTATAGGTGCCGTAAATCTCAATACCGGTAATCACCTGATCCGAATCAATCACGCCCCAGCGTGCCATGCCCGCTTCATTGGGGAACAAATCCGTCATCAGGCCCTTAATCTTGGAATTGGCCGGAATCATGAACGTTTCACTTCCCACCCCATTGCCGTTATCATCATAAAACGTTGCCGTGACCGCTGCCGGACTGCTGCCGGTATTCAAAAACGCGAACCCGGTCCAGAAAATATCTGTCTCCTCCGGTACATGGGGGATAAAAAGCCTCGTACTGCCCCGGTTCACCAATTCACAGGCGGCGCCGTCCCCGCCGTTCTTCACAAACATCTCAAACCCGGAAAGGGAATTGATATTGCTGAATGGATTCGTGGCATACGCCGTCAGCTTCCCCCAGGCATCCGCCACATCCACATCAGCCGGCAGCAGTGCATTCAAATCAATCGACTCAGCCGGAACCGCTGTCCGGGATTCCGTCTGTCCCGCCACCGTCACATCCAGCATCAGGGGATTACTGTCCGAGAGATAAGCGAAACTATGCCAGTAATCCGTCTCCTCCGCGATATGGGGGATAAAAATCGGGCTTTCCGGCAAAGTGGAAAGGAATGCCGTCATCTTCGCCGTATCGGAACCGACCTTTGAGAAAAGCAGCAGATGCCGGTCCGCAGTCGCCTCAATCCTGTCGTAAGAAAGATTGTTGAAACTGTCGGAAGCAAGCACTGCCGAGCCCTTTGCCGGAACCGTCACCGTGGCGGTGCCCAGCGTATTGCCATCGGCATCTTTTGCGTCCAGGATAACCGAGGCATTCTCATCAAACTCATTCACCGCAGTGGTCTGAATCACTGCGGAACCGTCCTTCATCGCCTGACTGATCTGAATCAGGCCGGGCAGAGGAATTGCCATCGGCGCGGAATCGGCCACATTGATTTCATTACCGGCAGAACCGGTATTAAGGGTCGCGGTAGCCGTTTCCCCCTCATCATCGGTCACGGTAACGGAAACCTGATAATCCCCAGGGATAATAAACCGGTAGGCAAGTGCTCCGGTTGAGGTTACCAGCGTATCTCCCCGTTTTCCGGTGATGTTCCAGGTGTAGCGGACAATACTCCCGCCGTCCGGGTCGTGGGCCATACAGTTGAAATTCACCGTTAAAGGCGCGTTCCCGGATGTTCCGTCCGCGGTGAAACTGTCAATCACCGGGGGAATATTGGCGGAGAAAGCCACGGAAATCGTATGCGGTGCCGTTACGTTCATAAAAGTATAGTGCCCGGGCGCTCCGACACCTGTTCCGTCCACAACCACGTTGGATACATGATATCCGGTATTGGGGGTGAAGAGAAAGACTTGGGAGTCTCCGTAATTTACCGAAACACTGCCTTCAGGGCTGATATTCCCGCCGGTACCAGCACTGGCGGTGATGGTATACGTATTGATGGCAAAAGTAGCGGTGACTGTGCAGTCGGCGGTAATGGGCCCGGTTGTATAGGTGTAAGTAGCCGCACTGTTGGCGGAATTGCTGTAAGGAGTTCCGGAACATCCGCTCACCGATGCCACATGGTATCCGGTATCCGCGTTGAAGGTAAAAGATGCCGTGTCCCCGTAGTTCACAGTTACCGGTGAAGGGGTGGTTCCGTCCAGTGACCCGTTTGTTCCGGCCGTTGCCGTTACAGTGAACGTGTCAATGGCAAACTCTGCAGTAACACTGATGTCTGCGGTAACGTTGGTATCGGTACGAGTATTCGAGGTGCTGCCGTCACTCCACTGCACAAAATGATAGTGGGTGTCCGGTACCGCTGTGACCGCTGTGCCGTCCGTGCCATAATTGACGGTCTGAGGGCTGGCGCCGCTGATGGTCCCGTTTGTTCCCGCCGTGTAGGTCAGGGTGTAGGTGTTGATGGCGAAGGTGGCGGAGATGGTGTGGTCTGCGGTGACATTAGTGAAGGTGTAGCTGCTTACGGCACCGACAGATGAGCTGTCCACTGTGACATCGCTGATGTGGTAGCCGGTGTCCGCAGTGATAGTGAAGCTCTGGTTTGCGCCATCATTGACGCTGACAGCGCCGCTGGGACTGATGCTTCCGCCTGCCTCTGCGCTGGCGGTAATGATATGGGCGTTTACTGCTAATACGGCGAATACGGCAGTGACGCTGATATCGGCGGCAGTGACATTGGTGTCGGTTCGGGGGTTGGCGGTGCTGCCGTCACTCCACTGCACAAAATGATAGCCGGTGTCCGGTACCGCTGTGACCGCTGTGCCGTCAGCACCGTAGTTCACCGTCTGCGGACTGGTGCCGCTGATGGAACCGTTTGCTCCTGCCGTGTAGGTCAGGGTGTAGGTGTTGATGGCGAAGGTGGCAGAGATGGTGTGGTCTGTGGTGACATTATTGAAGGTATAGCTGCTTACTGCACCGACAGATGCGCTGTCTACTGTGACATCGCTGATATGGTAGCCGGTGCCCGCAGTGATCGTGAAGGTCTGGTTTGCGCCTTCATAGACGCTGACACTGCCGCTGGGACTGATGTTTCCATCGCTTCCCGCACTGGCGGAGATGGTGTGAGAACTGGGAGCAGTGGTGACGGAACCGGAATCGAGATGGACAAATGTCAGCCCTTCATTGGTCTGTCTATTGTCATAATCAGGTTCCCCGAAAATTACGTCGGAGTACTTGTTCCCGTTTATATCTCCAGTGGATGCTGTCTGCGGATGACTTACCGCTTTTTCCGCTAAAGTGCCGGTTACAGCCTTAGGTGAATGAATAGTAGCTTGGGTTCTCGCAGTCGTTTTCGCGGCTACGCTTGTAAAAATACCCAGGCATAAGCCGACGGCAATTAGAATAGTCCGATTCAGAAAAACAGATTTCATATCCCTTTCCTCCTTTTCACAGTGTCAGGAAGTCGGGACATCGGCTGGCTAACGCTGATTGTTCAACTTGGCTTCTATTATAATCCGTTTTTCTATGGCTGCAACTATAAAAAAATAATGTACAAAAAATTTCTGACACTACCGGAAGAACGATCTGTTTTGCTGCGGTTTTTTTTATCAGGCAGTCTTTTTTGCTTATCTGTTTTGAGTTGGGTTAAAAGAGAAGCGTCATGTCGATGATTCCGGCGGAGTGGGTCAGGGCCCCCATGGAGATGTAGTCGATGTTCAATGGCAGCAGTTCGGCAATTCTGGCTTCGCTGATGCCGCCGGATACCTCGATAAAGAAGCTGTGGTTCTCTTTTCGGCCGCAGGCGGCGGCGATTTCTTCCGTGCTCATGTTGTCCAGGAGGACGCCGTTTGCACCGGCAGACAGAGCTTCATCGAGTTGGGCCAGGTTTTCCACCTCAATTTCAACTTTCGTCAGGTGAGAAGCATATTTTTGGCAATGCTGAATAGCATTTTCAATGGAACCGGCGGCCCGGATGTGATTTTCTTTAATTAAAATGCCATCGGAGAGGGAGAAACGGTGGTTGTGTCCGCCACCAACCCGGACAGCGTATTTTTCCAGATGCCGCATTCCAGGGGCGGTTTTCCGGGTGTCCAGAATGCGAATGCGGGTTCCATCCAACAGGTTTACAACGGCTCTTGTTTTTGTCGCAATGCCGGAGAGGCGCTGGAGGAAGTTGAGGAGGGTCCGTTCCACTTTGAGAATGGAGGCGGGATTTCCGGTGAGGGTGTAGATGATGTCGCCGACCGAAACAAAGTCGCCGTCGCCGTGAAAGACCGACAGTTCGATATCGGGAAAGTGGCGAACTGCCTTTTCAACGGCTGGAAAGCCCGCGACAACGCAGGATTTCCGGGTTTCCACTCTTGCGCTGACAATTGCCTCTTCGCCGGAAAAGATGGCCTCAGTGGTGATATCTCCTGCAGGCATATCTTCTTTGAGAGCAAGTTCAACAATTTCAAGTCCTTTGTCCAACTCAAACACTTGATTTCCTCCTCAAGTTATCGGGAAGTTATTTCCCCGCCTTCTATTCCAGCAGGGCCTCAATCTGATCCATGGTTCGATGAAATACCTGCATGGTTAAATCCAGGGGTTCAGATGTTTCCAGGTCAGCGCCTGCCTTTCGGAGAATGGGGATGGGATAGTCGGAACAACCGCTTTTCAGAAATTCCAGATAACGCTCTATGGCACCTGTTTCTCCACTGATGACTTTTTCGGAGAGCGCGGTTGCCGCGACCATGCCGGTGGCGTATTGATACACATAAAAGTTGTAGTAGAAATGCGGGATAAAAGCCCATTCCACCCCATAGAGTTCATCCACCTGGCAGATGCCTTCCTTATGTCCGTAATATTTCCGGGCCAGATCCAGATAGGTTTCGGTGAGAATTTCTCCGGTCAGTGCGTTCTGACCCTCCACAACGCTGTGTATTTTCAGTTCGAATTCGGCGAACATGGCCTGGCGGAAAATGGTGGTGCGGATGCGTTCCAGAGCATGACCCAGAAGAAAGAGCTTCATGTCCCGATTACCGCTTACAGCCAGCAGGTGTTGGTTCAGGAGATTTTCGTTGAAAGTGGAAGCCACTTCCGCAACAAAAATGGAGTAGTCGGAGGTGGGGTAGGGTTGGTTCCTGTTGGAAAACCAGCTATGCATGGCATGGCCGAATTCGTGGGCAATGGTGGAAAGAGATTCATAGTCGTCGTTGTGATTGAGCAATACGAAGGGATGGACATCGTAGCAGGCACCGTTACTGTAGGCGCCGCTGCGTTTGCCGTCGGTGGGGAATACATCTGTCCAGCGGGAACCCAGTGCTTTTTGCAGGGGAGCGACATATTTATCACCCAGTGGGGCAACGGCATCCAGCACATGCCGGCAGGCGGTGTCAAAGGGATATTCCACATCCACACCGGGAACAAGGGAAGGGTAGAGGTCGGAGTACTTGAGGGTGTCCAGCTCCATCATTCTTTTTCTCAAGGCCAGGTAGCGATGAAGGGCCGGAAGGTGGGCATGAATGTTTTCCAGAAGCCCCGTGTAAACACTGGTCGGAATGTTATCTGCGTCCAATGCGGCTTCCACTGAGGATTCGTAGTTCCGGGTAACCGCATAAAACCAGTCCTGTTGAACAGAAGCATAGAGAAGTGCTCCGAAGGTATTTTCATAGTGATTGAATGTTTTCCAGAATTCATGGAAGACAAGTTCCCGGTCCAGACGATTTTCCATGCCACGATATTTTCCGTAGTTGGCCTGGTTCAGTTCCAGTTCTGTCCCGTTGGACAGGGTAACTGTGGGAAATACCATGTCGGAATTGGTAAAAATGCCGTAAGCGCCCCCGGCGACTCCGGCCAGCATACCGGTTCTCGACAGGATGAGTTCTTCCTTTTCCGACAAGGTATGCCGGGCAGTCCGGATGATGTCATCAAGATACATGCGATAAGATTGGAGTCCGGAATCTTCTACCAGAAAGCCATGGAGGGCATCTTCTCCGATGGCAATGATTTCAGGAATGATGTAGGAAGCGATTTCAGAGAATTTGACTCCAAGTTGACGGGTTTCTTTTCGCAGGTGTTCTCCGTGCGGATCTTTCATGTTCTGGTCTGCTGTCAGTGAGGCATAACTTGACAGACGGGAATAGGTTTTCATCATGTCAAAATAGCTGTCAAGTGCCTGCCGAAGTTCCTTTGAACTGCCGGCCAGCTTTCCACGAAAGTCTGAAAGATGACCGATTTCTCTGGAAAATTTATCTCTGGTTGCGAGAAAAGCGGTTTCGGTCGGGTAGATATCTGAGAGGTCCCATTTTCGGGATTCCGGAACAGTATGCCGCGCAGGGACGGAGTTTTTATCCGATAATGTGAGATCTTCTTTCAATTTCTCGGGATGGCGCATATGCCCTCCAGTTCCAATTCGGCTTGATGGCCTTGTTGGTTGTTTATCGGCGGACCTGCCTGGGATGTGGTATCAGGAATTCGATTTTGGGCAGGGGCAAGCCTGTGAGTTCGTCAAAAATAATCTTACCATGTTGTTGATAATACGGAAGTTTTATCAGGTCATGAATATGGCGGTTACATTTTTCAAGTGGCTCGGTTCCCTTCAGGAATGTTTCCAGGAGGATATCCGAGGGGAGACATCCCGCCGGGGGGTTGGCCAGAAGCCCGGTCTTTTTGTCAATGGGAACACGAATGATATCCTGGGGCATGGGCCAATCCTGTTTGGGCCTGCCCTTAATGTATGCTTTCATAAAGTCGATCCAGATGGGCAATGCCGCCTTAGCCCCGGTTTCTTCGTCACCCAGTGTTTTCGTCTGATCAAATCCTGTCCAGACACCCACCGTAAGATCCGGGTCAGAGCCCACAAACCATGCATCAGTGTAATCGTCGGTGGTACCGGTTTTCCCACAGAGGTTCCAATTCAACGCCCGTGCCCGGACACCGGTACCCTCTTTTATAACCCCTTCCATTCCCGAAACAATCAGGTAGGCGGTGGAGGGGGAAACTGCCTGAACGGTGAGGGGCTTGTTCTCTTCCAGGGTTTTTCCGTAGTGGTCGGTGACCTTGCGAATAAAGTACGGCTCTGTCCGGATGCCGCCGTTGGCAAATGTACTGTATGCCTTGCATACTTCTTTCACCGTGATGCTGGTAGCACCCAGTGCGGAGGACAGAAAGGGGGAAATGTTGGTTGTGATGCCACAGGCCCGGGCAAAATGCCGGACCTTCAGCTGTCCAACCCGGTTGAAGAGCTTTACCGATACAATGTTCTTTGATTTTTCCAGCGCCGTACGGAGGGTAATCAGCCCGTCATAAGAGTGGTGATAGTTGTCCGGTTCGTAGGGTGCCGGTTCGTCCAGTTCTTTGTCCTTGATCTTCTGTCTCAATTCCGGGGTCAGCTCAAATTGCCGAATCTTGCGATGCTCATCCACATAAAACAGGCCCTGATCCAGAAAAATGGTAGGCTCATCGAAGAACGTATCCGCCAACGTAAACCCGCTGTCCAGTGCTGATGCATAGAGTAGAGGTTTGAAGACAGAACCGGTCTGGCGAATGGCCTGGCTGTTCCATGCACGGTTAAACTCAGAATCTGCAAAACTATATCCCCCGACCATGGCTTCCACTTCCCCGGTGTGATGATTGATTGCCAGAAGCGCCCCCTGAACTCTGGGTTCCTGGTCCAGAGAAATGTTGTAGCGATTCTTTTCCGGATCCCATTTGTGGATTTTAAATTCCACCACATCTCCTTTTTTGAGGATGTCGGACATGTGTTTTGCTTTTGTCCAGACAATTTCATAGTTACCGATGGTTATATCGGTTTTACCGATACGGACAATTGCCTTGTTCGGGGTTACGTTTACAATCAATCCGTCCACGGTGATACCTGCCTGGATGTTGTGGTTCCAGGTGGGGGACCAGTAGTCGTTGATTTCTTCCGGTTTAATAAAGCGTTTGTCCTCAATGCGGAAGCCCTGGCGTTTGTCCAGGTGTTTCAGTCCCGTTCGAACCGCTTCTTCCGCATCTTTCTGCAGGTCAAGATCCAGAGTGGTATAAACGTTGAGGCCTGAATCCAGTACCTGATCCATGCCATAGTGCTTATACAGGTATTTCCGTACTTCTTCAAGGAAATATGCGCCTATCTGATTTTTTCCGGTTTCCTTTGTTTGTACTGTCTGAATCGGTTCCTCAATGGTTTTCCCATAAACTTCATTGGTGATGTAGCCTTCAGACAGCATCCTTTTCAATACATGATTGCGCCGCTTCCGGGCCAGTTCTATGTCCCGGATCGGAGAATAGCGATATGGGTTCTGTACCAGACCAGCCAGCATTGCACTTTCCGAAAGGGTCAGCTCAGCCGCGTCCTTTCCGAAGTATGTGTTGGCTGCAGCCTGAATGCCATAAAGTCCATGTCCCAAGTATACAAGATTCGCGTATCGCTCCAGAATTTCCTGTTTGGTAAACATTCGCTCAATCTGAATTGCAAGGACTGCTTCAGTGATTTTTCGTTTCATGGAAGTCTTGCGCTGCTCGGTAATGAGTCGGACCAATTGCATAGTCAATGTGGATGCGCCCTGTACCACGCGCCCTGCCAGTACGTTTCGTACCGCCGCTCGCAACACGCCAAAGGGGTCCACTCCGATATGGTGGAAAAAACTGGTGTCTTCTGTGGCCACCAGGGCCTGGGTAAAACTTTCAGGGATTTCATCGTAGGTAATGAGCTCCCGTTTCTCACGGGAAAACGTGCCGATAATCCGACCATGAATATCATAAACTTTTGTAATCAGTCGAGGCTTAAATTTACGGAGCTTTTTCATCAGGGTATGGTCCTGTCCGGTTTTCAGGATGTAGCGGCCGGTCAAGTGGCCGCTTGCGAGCATCAGTATCAGAATAAGAGCGGGGGCTCCCGCATAGCGGAACCATTTTCGCCGTAAACGGCGCTGGCGCAGCCGCCTCAGTTCTTTAATTTCACTGGATCCAGCAGGCTTTTTCTGGGGTTCGACCTGTTCTTTTTCCCCGGAATCAGCAACAATCTGTTCTTCCGGTTCAGTCATTGACTTTTTCCTGTACAGCCAGTATTTTCTTGTCCATCCGGTTCAAATCATCCCCTCTGTCGTCAATACTGATTTGGGTAAGTACGCGGTTTGCCTGCTCTTTCATTGCCATGTGGCAAGTGTAAATCAGATCAAACACCGCGCGGGGTTCTCCTTCAATAATGGTCCCCATGGGGGTCAGGCGGAAGGAAAGGCCACTTTTCCGGACAATTCGCTGAATGTGTGCTATATGAGTGGACAAGGATTCTTTCCCTGTGAACGGAACGATGGAAAATTCCACAATCATTTTATGCCCCCGATAGGATTCAATTTCCCCGTTATTATAGCATGACACCTGGCAGTGGAATCGGGAAAAAAGCCGGAGAGAAGGCGTGAAAAAGAAAAAATGGAGCGGGCAACGGGGGTCGAACCCGCGACCTCAAGCTTGGGAAGCTTGCGCTCTGCCAACTGAGCTATGCCCGCCCGGTGAAAAAGATTATAGAGAAGCTCCGGCATTGTGTCAATCAATCCGTGCCGGATCGTCTGTTAATTTCTACCGACAGCCGCTTCCATAGTCCCGTCAATATTTCCCGAAATGCACAGACCGTTAACCGGTTCCTGTGAATTGACGGTAACGGAAGCAATTTCCTTGTGGTTGATGTTACCGAAGAGATCACTCATGAGCCACGCCTTACGGTAATTGCTTCCGAGAATTACCGTCTTTGTGGCCAGCAGAACACCATCGGCATTCAAGGCATGAACAATAAGTTCTGCATTGTTTTTACCGCCGTTCATCAATGCCAGGCCCGTCCAAGTCGTATCCGCATTGTCAGGAACAGCAATTCTGACTTCGTGTTGTTTCAATTGCGTCAAGGGTATGGTGACCTTATTTTCGGTTGCAGTTGCCATGATGGTTTCCGATGCCTTCATCTCCGGTGACCAGAATTCTATGGTTCCGCAGGTACCAGGCAGTGTGTTCACCGTAAGGGAGCCGGATGCCGGTATTGAAAGCCGCGTGGACAGTATCGGAACAGTGTCCCGGTATGTTGTCAGCACTGCGGTACCATCCAATTCTGCTGTGTTTGTCAATGTAATGCCGGTTTCCCAGCCGGAACCGGAAGCGATATGAGGAATACTCAGTTTAGTAGATGGGCTTTCTTTAAGAACAATTACCCTGCCGCTGTCCCGATCTGCCAGGTACACATAGGGGAGATCCAGCCGAACCCGGCTGACTGAGCCGAAAGTCGCGACATTTTCAACAAAGACCGGCACTTGTGCAGAGTGAATGTCCAGCTTATCCATTCCTTGTGTGCCCCGCGCAACATACAAGATTCCGTCGCCGATTGTCAGATCAGAAATGCCGGTTTCATCCGGTAATTCAGCCAGAATCTGCGGAGAGCCAGGATTGCTGATATCCACTACATAAAGGCCGGCAAAAAGGTCGGCCACATACGCAGTCTGTCCCTGAACAGCCACACTGGCCACCACACCGCTTGTATTCAGTTTACCCTGCAGGGCGGGGTGGGTCGGATCATCCAGTGAAAGGAACTCTACACCGGAAAAGCCCGTTGCCAGGGCAACCTGGTTTCCATCTGCCGCAACGTCGTATACAAAGCCGGAAGCCAGATAGTGTCCGATTTCAATCGGATTGTCCGGATCATCCAGGCTGACAACGGAAATGCCGCCAAATTCACTGGAAGCAATCAGATCGTCGTTCCATGGGGTCAGGCTGAAGATCATACCGTCCAGGGGAACAGAGGCCATCTCAACCGGGATTGTGGGGTCACTGATATCCACAACAGTCAGACCCGAATCCAGAGCCGCAGAATACAGACGATTTCCTTTTACTTCAATCTCCATCGGCATAGTAGTTGTGGGTGTCAGGCCTACTTCCTGCAAGTCTGTCAGGTTACTTGCATTCAGGCTGCGGATGCCCTGGTAAGCGTCGGCCAGATATAAGTATCCGGATGAAGACGCCACGTCGCTGACATATCCCGCCTGCTGGTATCCACCGGTTGAAGCGGGGGTTGTGGGATCTGAGATGTCGAATATGGCCAATCCGCCAACCGTTTCGGCAAGATAGAGAGTGTTTCCTTCCAGAATTGCACCTTCTGTGCGGTTCGATGTTATGTTCTGTACAGTCAGAGCGGGAGCCGTCGGGTCAGAAATATCCAGGATATCAAACCCCTTGTCTCCGTCTGCGGCAACCAGAGTAGTGTCTTGAACAAAAACCTGAGATACATAAGAAATGGAATACGTCACATCTGTGATTCCGTCGCTGTCCAGATCAAAACTCTGACTGGTGAATGTCCCGGCCAGTGTTGGAGCAGTGGGGTCGGATACGTCCAGCAACTGTACGCCGTTTATTCCAGCCGCTACTACCAGGGTGGTGCCGGATAGCACCGCGTCCTGGATTGAGAATCCCAGAGACAGACGGACAAGGGCATCCGGCGCCAGCGGGTCTGTTACATCCACCACATACAGACCGGCTTTGTTATCCAGTATATACGCATAAGTTTCATCAAAAGTAACACTGGAAACAAATTGAACTGTTCCTTCGGTTACGCCGTAGCTGTGGTCCAGCACCGGTGAAGCCGGATCACTGATGTCCAGAATTGCGATACCTTGAAGGCGGGTGCCCACGTAGAGATAATTCCCGGTGATTCCCATGCATGTAGTGTCTGCATTCAAATCCAGGTGGGCTGTGATCTCAGGGGCTTCAGGAGTGCTGATATCCAACACATAGATACCACTCCACCCGGCAGCGAGATAGGCCACGTTTCCGTTCAGGAGAAGACGTTTGGGTTTTCCGTCAAAATGAAGCCGGGTCACCAGGTCTGGTTGTGCAGGGTCTGCTACATTCACAACGTCAAGCCAACCGGTCCCGGCGAGCATGTAAGCCATATTCTGCACCTTCACTATCCGGTTATAGGCGGGTGTGCCCCATTCTCCGATTCTTTCCAGTGTCTGGGCAAAGCCCATTCCCGTGACCAGCATTCCCAAGACAAATACGGCGAGCAGTTTCTTCATGAATACCCCTTCCTTGCGTCGTTTCAAAGATGCGCATTTTTTCATCCCTGTGATTGTCTTGAATTCAGGCCCATTTGTCAATGAATATGCGCACGGCGTGTTGCGCCGAATGTTAAATTGTGAATATTGAGCGTTAAGTGAAAGAAAATCCGGAAAGGAAACGGACGGAAAAGGAGTTGACCTTGCACTTTTGGGGAGTGTGTTACAATGAGTCGGATTTTGAATGGAAGGGAGGTGCCGGATGGGCAACCTTGGAATTGGCGAAATTCTCCTTATTTTTCTAGTGCTTCTACTCCTCTTTGGTGGCAAGAAGCTTCCACAGTTGGCGGAAGGGATGGGAAAAGCCCTGAAAAACTTCCGAAAAGCCGTGCAGGAACCGGACGAGGACGAAAAAACAAAAAAAGCAGAAGAGAAAGATACAAAATAAATTCACCCAATCGCGGGAGGCGCCATCATGTTTGGAATGGGCATCGGCGAACTGGTGTTGATTTTTGTCATCGCCCTGATTGTATTCGGACCCGAGAAATTACCGACAGTTGCCCGGACCGTCGGTAAACTTGCACGGGATCTGAAAAAAACAACCAGTGAACTGACAGAAACAATTCAAAGAGAAATAAACCTGGAAGAGATTCAGTCCACCTTGGATCTCCCTGCGGAAGTGCGCCGGAACGTCCGAAACCTGGTCCTCCCACCGGACGAGGTGGCACGGAGAAGAAAGGAAAAGTTGAAAGAAATTGAGAAAAGGCAAGTGGAACGGGAAACAGAAAAAAGCACAACAGAGACTCAGGAAGGGACTTCAACACCAGAAGCCGAAAGAACGGAGAAAGTAATAGATGAATGAAGAACTGAGCTCATTTTTTGGGCATCTTGCGGACCTTCGAAAGCGGCTGATCTATTCCCTGTTGTTTCTCTTTCTCGGTTTTGTCGCCTGCTATGGGTTCCACAAACAACTCTTTCACATACTGGCCCTTCCGCTACTCAAAATCGCGCCGAAACAGTACAGCAACGTATTTGCCTTCCACACCCTCAGTGAACCATTTTTCACCTACCTGCGATTGTCGTTTTATGTCGGGATTTTCGTGGCCTCTCCCTTTGTCCTGCATCAAGTGTGGCTTTTCATCTCTCCGGCCCTCTACAAAGAAGAAAAGAAATACGCGTTTCCGTTTATCCTCTTTTCCACACTGCTTTTTCTTGCCGGCGGCTATTTCGGTTACACTATCGGGCTAAAATATATGATTTCATTTTTTCTTCAGGAAGCCCAGGGCCTTGTTCCGGTGCTGACTATGGATAAATACATTTCATTGACGTCGACAGTGATTCTTGGAATGGGGCTGGTTTTTGAAACCCCTATTATCATCCTGTTTCTATCCCTGATGGGGCTGGTGGATCACGTGTTTTTGTTGAAGAAATTCAAATATGCCATTGTCATCGTGTTCATCATTGCCGCCGTTATTACCCCGTCCGGCGACCCGGTTACCCAGACCGTGTTCGCGCTGCCCATGCTGATCCTTTATCTGCTGGGCGTACTGGTCGCATACATGTTCGGCCGCGATCGAAAAAAACCGGAGGACGTAGAGAAGGTTGAGTAGAAGACAAGGTTTGAGTGAAGATGGAGAATCATGGTTTCAGAAAACAGTAGAATTTCCCATTTCCTGTCTTTTCTATATATTATCCGAGCTTAAACTTAGACTTGTTTCTGCTTGTCTCATTCTCAGAGGGGATCGGAAAAAATGTCCCGGTTGGCAATTTCAGAGATATTCATTTCACGGATTTCCTGCCCTTTTTTGTTGAAAATCCGTTTTCTCCATTCTATGTTTTCTGCCGATTCCAGGAAGATTCTTTCTTCATAAGCCTCTTTGAAAACTGCGACTGTCGGGACAGTCTGAAAGAACAGGAAGCCTGTTTTCAGGCCCTTTCGATCCAGCCAGCGGCGAAAAGACTGGATATCATAAATTCCAATTTGTATCCCGCTCACCAGGGGTACAAATTTCTGGCTGCCGGCATTCTTGAACATCTGCCTGTATCGAAGGGAGGATTCACAACCGCAGTAGTCCTGGCGATATAAATCGTATTTCCGGGATTTTTCCACAGATTTGCGAAACCCATCTTCTTTTTTGAAGTCCGACGGGAAATAATCGACACCATACTTTTCTGCCGCCGCTTTCCCGATCCGGTTTACCCGTTCCACCAGTTTGTGGGGGCTCACGGTAAGCACAGTAGCAAAGAAATCAAACCCGTTTGCCTGTGCGTACCGCGCTGTTTCGTCCAGCCGCAATCTGTAACAGATGGAACACCGTCCCTCCTTTTCCGGTTGGTATTTGAGATCGCGGGTTCGCTGTTCAAAAACTTCCGGGTCATAGGGGGGTTCAGCCAGGCGGTATCCCTTTGCTTCGGCCAGACGACGCATTTCAAAAGCCCGTTTTTCATGCTCTTTTGCCGGATAGATGTTGGGGTTGTAGAAAAAACAGGTCACTTCGTAATCCTGCTCCAGTTTTTCCGGAATCCATGCGGCATCCGGCGCGCAGCAGATGTGGAGTAACAGCTTCTTCTTCATGGAGAAAGTATACCACGATGAGAAAAGCAAAGTTGATGTTTGAGTACAGATCGGCTGATTTTCCCGTCTATTCTCCAATTGATTTCAACTTAAGGGCTTGTTACCCCACCCTCCATCTACCCGCAAGATAAAGTGGAAATAATTTCAGAACACTTTTTTGTTTTACTCAGCCTCATCCGGTCTCAACCCTGGTTTTACTTTTGTTTTTGCTTCGGGTTGCAGGCAATGACCTCCGGCGACGCTCCGCTTCTGAATTTCTTAAAGTTTTCAATGTAGAGAGCCGCAAGCTGCCGATATTTCTGCCAGTAGGCATCGGAGTCATGCCATGCCGCTTCCGGGGTCAGAACTTTTTCCGGTACGTTGGGGCAGGTTTTCGGCACTTCAAACTCAAACATCTCGTCTTTCCGGTATTCCACATCGTCCAGTTTTCCGTCCAGTGCCGCATCCAGCAGGGCACGGGTGTAGCGAATGCTGATTCGTTTTCCGATTCCGAAGGGGCCGCCTGTCCACCCGGTATTCACCAGCCAGCAGCGGACGTCATAGCGAAGAATTTTCTGCTTCAGAAGTTCCGCGTAATAGTGGGGAGAGTGAACCATGAACGGCGCGCCAAAGCAGGCACTGAAGGTAATTTCCGGTTCCAGGCCCAGATCCAGTTCAGTGCCACTGACCTTTGCGGTGTATCCCGAAATGAAGTGGTAGAGAGCCTGGTCCGGGGACAGCCTGGCAATGGGGGGCATGACTCCTGAGGCGTCGCAGGTCAGCAGAATGATATTTTTCGGGTGGCCTGCCCGTTTTTCCGGTACGGAGTTTGCGATATAAGTCAGGGGATAGGATGCCCGGGTATTTTCCGTAAGGGTTTCGTCATCCAGGTCCAGTCGCCGGGAAGTCTGGTCAAATACGACATTTTCAAGGATGGTTCCGAATCGACGGGTACAGGCATGGATTTCCGGTTCCGCAGACGCGGACAGGTTGATGACTTTGGCGTAGCATCCATTTTCAAAGTTAAACACCCCGTCGTCACACCAGCCGTGTTCATCATCTCCGATGAGCCGGCGTCTCGGATCGGCGGAGAGCGTGGTTTTCCCGGTTCCGGACAATCCGAAGAACAGCGCCACGTCTCCTCCCTTGCCCACGTTGGCGGAGCAGTGCATGGTCATGACGTTCTGTAACGGCAGGAGGTAGTTCATTACGCTGAAAACGGATTTTTTAATTTCTCCTCCGTATCCGGTGCTGCCGAGAAGGGCAATCCGATGTTTGAAACTGATGAGGATAAATGTTCCGCTGTTGGTTCCGTCCATTTCCGGTATTGCTTTGAACGACGGCGCACAGATGACGGTGAATCCGGGGACAAAATGTCGGTATTCATCCATTGTTTTCGGTGGAATCAGCATGTTTCTCGCAAAAAGAGAGTGCCAGGCCATTTCGGTGACCACACGTACCGGAAGCTGGTAGTCCGGATGGGCGCCACCGTAGCAATCCTGGACAAAAACGTCCCGTTGCTGGAAAAATGCCTGGAGCCGATTGAGTACTTCATTGAATTTGTCTTCACTGAAAGGACGGTTGTATTCTCCCCACCAGATGTGGCTTTCACTGTCTGTTTCCCGGACAACATATTTGTCGTTGGCAGCACGGGCTGTGTGTTTTCCGGTGTTGACAATCAATGGGCCCATGTGGGCGATGTTGCCTTCACGGCGAAACAGGGCTTCTTCATACAAGGCTGCAGACGGTAGATTCCAGTATGCCTTGCGAATGTTTTTCAGCCCGAGGCTCTCCAGATTGATCTCGCTGGCCCGCTCACCGGCAATTTTCTGTGCCGGCGTTTTGATATTCAGAAAATCCATCATAGCCAGTCCCTCACCAGTTTATGGTCGTTGATAAAAATTTCATTGGGAGAAGTGGTGTCCAGTGCCCATTTTATCCGGGCAATACCCTCTGTGATGTCTTTGACGTTCTTACAGAAAGACAATCGGAGAAATCCTTCCATTCCAAAAGCACTTCCGGGAACCGTTACAACCATTACTTTTTTCAACAGAAAGTCGGCCAGTTCCTCGGAATTATTGCTGTAGGCGCGAAAGTCAGCCAGACAGTAGAGAGCGCCATCTGGCTTTGTAATGCGAACACCGTTGAAGCCTTCCAGCTCCTGCACCATGAGATCCCGGAGATTCTGAAGAGTCAACCGGAGATTTTCCACCATACTCTGAATGCCGTTCAGCGCTCCGGCTGCCGCAGCCTGAGAGACTGCCGGGGGGCAGGAAGACCCGTGGCCCTGAACTTTTATCATTACGTTGACCAGTTTTCTCGGTGCCACTACCCAGCCGATACGAAATCCGGTCATGGCGTAGAGTTTTGAAATGCCGTTGAGAATAATAATCTTAGAATCATCAATGTCCCGTTCGGTAAAACGGGTGGCCGGTACACAGCTTTTGCCACCATACACCAGTTTGTGATAAATATCGTCCATGATGAGCCAGATGCCTTTTTTCTCGCTGAATTCGACTATTTCCCGTATAAAGTCTTCCGAATAGATGGCGCCGGAGGGGTTGTTGGGATTATTGAGAATAATTGCCTTGGTATAGGAAGTGACCGCATCGGCTATTTCTGAAAAACGCGGCTGGAACCGGCCGTCTTCCGGGTGGACAATCACCGGTACACCGTAGGCGATTTTTACCATTTCCGGATAACTGACCCAGTAGGGGGCCGGGATAATTACTTCATCCTGAGGATTGAGAATGCTGGCCAGAATTACACTGAGAGATTGTTTGGCGCCGCCGGATGCAATCACCTGATCCGGTGCCGCCTGGCGATCATAGTTATCATCCATGTATCGGATAATGGCTTGTTTAAGCTCCGGGGTGCCATCGGTGGGCGTGTAGTGAATGTTGGCGTCCGACAGCTTTGCCATGGCGCTGCGAATCGCATCCACCGGGGTCGGGCTTTTGGGCTCGCCAATGCCTAAGTGAATAACCGGCTCTCCCCGTTCCCGCATTTTTCGTGCCTCTTCATTGAGTCGCATTGTGGGCGATTCAACCAAAGACCTCGCCATCAGGCCGATACTCATGGGGTACTCCTCCTCCGTTTGTCTATTCTAACGGGATAACATGATTAAAAAAGATCCGTTTGAGTCAACAGCTCAGCAAATAATGGTATGTTTATAACGCAAATGCACAGCCCTGTCAATTCTAAAAAGTCCGACCGGTAAAGGGAAACGCCGCAGTGTACATCGGGGCATACGCAATAGCTGGTGAGGCGATCAGGTTTGCAGAACGGCAATTGGCTTTTTTCTGTCTCAGTGTTCTTGATTTGTAATTTCCCCTTCCCGGGGAAAACCATGAACAATTGATTCATCTTAACAAAAAGGTTTTTCTTGACATTCAGTGCAATGAACCGTTAAATAATGGTATGGAATACATGTTGTTGTCGGCCAGCCTGTTCATCAATATTCTGTTGTTTATTTTGTTGGTATGGACCCGCCGCAAGCAGGAGGCGTACCGGCGCACCGCTATACGCCACAAGGAATATCTGGAAATGTTCATTCACGATATGAAGAATCCCTTGTCTGTTTCCAAAAGTTCGCTGGAATTGCTTCAGGACCCTGAAATGGTAAATATGCTCAGTATATTTGAACAAAAAAAATACATTGCCAACGCTTTGGACTCTATCAACCGGGTATTTGCAATGGTGATGAATGCCCTGGACGTGTCCAAATATGGCGGTGGCGGCCTTATTCTGGTGTTGGAGCCGGTGGATATCCCACTCCTTGTTGAGGAAACCAAGCGGGGATTTCAGATTCGGCTGCAACTGGAAAAAAAGGAAATTCTCTTTTATCCGCCTGAGTCTTTTGATCTTGCTATGGTGGACCGGGATGTTCTGAAGCGTGTTCTTGAGAACATCATGTCCAACTCACTGCGCCATACGAAAGAAGGGAAAGGGCGGGTTGAAATCTCCCTGTCCATGGACAAAAAGGCAAGGCGGTTTGATATCCGGATTATCGACAACGGAGAGGGAATGGAAGAAACCGACCTCGAAAAAATATTCCAGGCATTTATTCAGCTCAACCCGGAAAAACGCAAGGAACAGATGGATACCGGGATTGGACTCACTTTCTGTAAACTGGCAGTGGAACGCCACGGCGGCAGAATACTTGTAAATTCCACACGAAATGTGGGAACTGTATTTACCATCCAGATGCCGATGGATGCCCAGGAACATGACTGACATTTTTCGTTTCCGGGATCAAAAAAAACTAATGGAATGTAAATTCTGTGGCATAACAGAAGAAGAAACCACTCTTCTGCAGAAGTGCCCCATGTGTTTCGCCATCTTCTGCCCTGACTGCGGCTATTCTTTCGGCGGACGCCAGTTTTGTTCCAAATCCTGTGCCAATTACTTTTACTTCGGTGAAGGCGATGAGGAAGGATAAGAAAGACAAGTTTAAGTAGAAGACAAGATTTAGTTTAAGTGAAGACTGAGAATCAGCAATTGCCAGGAGTGGGGCAATCCCTGCTCCTTCTTAATCTTATCCGGACTTAAGCTCAACCTTGTCCCTACTTGTCTTTACTTCTCTTCACCCTCTTCCGAAACGACCGGAAACGATGCTCAGTGTGTCCATGGTTTCTTTCCATGCGGCGAGTTCTTTCCGGACAAAGTAGATACTGCCCTGGCTGCTTTCGGTGCGGTAGGGAAGGGATAGAAGTTCTTTTCGCTTCAAGGCCTCCGGGGGGATTCGAACCTCTGCCATTGCGTCCTTGAGGCTGAGTACGTCAAATACGTCCGCCCGGACGTCCCTTCGGAACTGGAATCGCCGGGTAACTGTTTCCACCGTAATTCGCTTGTTGAAATGAAAGGCTTTCTGGAGAAAGACCAGATAATCATCTTTTCCAATCTGATAGCGGCACTGAGCTTTTCCGATTAATGCGGCCACATTGCCGTAGTTTTCGTGTAACGCCAGGTCACAGAGGGCCTCCCCATCAAAGTACTGTTTGTGATAAATCGCAATATCCGCCAGGTTTGTAATGGTCTCCACAGAGCATCCCTCATGGGTTGAAGGAAAATTCAGCCAGTTCAAAAGCCGGTCTGTTTCATTCCGCTTTACGCAGAAAGCCACATATTGTTCGATGGTATCCGGATCGGGTGAGTTCCCGAGAAGCATGCCAAACACCATATAAACAAAGCGGGGATTCCCATCTTCAAGCAACCGGTTCAGCATCTGTTTCAACCGCGTGAGCTTCCGGTCGGTTTTCTGGAACAGAGTGCTGGTTTCCCCATCTTCAAACCGGGCGGTTAAGAGCAGTTGAACCTCTTCTTCAGGAGGGTTGCCGGTTGCAACGCTGTTCTGGGCTTCATGGAAAATGGAAACGAGGTTGGCCTGCATCCGCTGGGACAGCTCACACTCTTTCGGGAGACGACTTATCAGCGTCTTCAGCATACTCTCCGGTACGGTAACCGGAAGGGTAAAGGAAGTCGTGGGCAGCTTCATTCGCATGAAGAGCATAATGGTGAGCGTTTTACCGTTTGCGTCAAAGGATTCTACAGCGAGAAAATCCTTCACATTGCCTCCATTATGATGCCGCCACCGATGACGCAATCATCAGAGTAAGCAGCAAAGATCTGACCCGGTGCCACTGCGGCAATCGGGCCTTGAAATCGAACCAATAACGAGGTGTCGTCAACCTGTGAAACAGTTTCAACCGGCTTCGGTTCCTGATTGTATCGGATACAGCCGGATATTTCTCCGGAAATTTCAGAAAGCATATTGAAACTGCGAACCAGGACGGTTCTTTTTTCCAGGAAATGCCGTTCTCCCACAACCACTGTTCGATTTCGGGCATCCAATTGCAGCACGTACAGGGGTTCGTTCCAGGCAATGCCCAGCCCCTTCCGCTGACCGATGGTGAAAGCGGACATTCCATGATGAAGCTTGAAGATGTGGCCGGACACATGTTTAATGAATCCGGGTTTTTCTGAGATTTTCCCGGAAACAAAAGAATTGGGAGACTTTCCTCCGGTAAAACAGAGTTCCTGACTCTCCCGTTTGTCCGCCACGGCAAGATTCAGCATGTCCGCAATTTTACGCACTTCCGACTTGGTCATTTCTCCCAGTGGAAATATCATCTTTTCAATATGTTTTGCCCGGACCATGGACAGAAAATAAGACTGATCTTTGGTAATATCTCTGCCGCGATAGAGTTTCCCGTCCCGTACCCGGCAGTAATGTCCGGTTGCCAGCCTTTCACAGCCATAATCTTCCAACACTTCCGCCAGGCGCCCTATTTTCAAAAAGCGGTTGCAACTCCCGCAGGGATTTGGAGTTTCCCCCAGACGATATGCATCAATAAACGGCTGCACAATGGCCCGGTTAAATTCTTTCGAAAGATCCAGAGTATGGTGGGGAATGTCCAGCTTTCGGCACACCTCTTCTGCATCTTTTGTATCCTGACTGGAACAGCAGATCTTCAGGTTGCACCGGGCCGTTTCCACGTCGGGGTGAAACACCAGCGTGATGCCGGTGACATCATGGCCGGCTTCTTTCAGCAGGTGGGCGGACACACAGGAATCCACGCCTCCGCTCATGGCCAGTAAAACGCGCATATTTACTTTTCCCCGGCCTTTGCCGCCTGCCAGAGTTCTTCCAGTTTTTCCGGTGTGGATGCGGTCACATCGGCGACTTTTTCCATTTTGTTAAATCTTCCCATAAACTTGCGGTTACTGAGGCGAAGGGCGTCTTCCGGGTCGATTCCATGCTTTCTTGCAAAATTGGCAATGGTAAAAAGCAGGTCTCCCAACTCTTCCCGAAGCCCTTCCCAATCATTTGCCGCTTCCGCTTCCTTCATTTCCGCCCATTCTTCATGGATTTTTTCTTCTACCTGAGCCGGCGTGTCCCAGTCAAAACCAATCCGGGATGTTTTTACGCCAATCTGATACGCGACCTGGAGGGCGGGAAGGGTTTTGGGAATTCCGGAGAGGAAGCCTTTGGACTCACTGTTGCTGCCGTTTTCGTCTTCCCTTTCCTTTGCCTTGATTTTTTCCCAGTTTTCCAGCACCTCATCGGTGGAATGAACGGTTTCATCTCCGAACACGTGGGGATGGCGGCGAATCATCTTTTCGTTTATGCGACGGAGCACGTCCACCATGGTAAAAAGGCCTTTTTCTTTTGCCATTCGGGCCATGAACACGATCTGCAATTGCACATCTCCCAGCTCTCCACACAGGGCGTCAAAATCCCCCTTGTCCACAGCTTCTATTACTTCGTAGCTTTCTTCTATTAAAAAAGTTTTCAGGCTTTCAAACGTCTGTTCCCGATCCCAGGGGCAACCGTCCTCTCCCCGAAGCCGGTCCATTATCTCCACCAGGCGTTGACACTCACTTTTCATTCCATTCACGTAGCCTCCCTCGCGGATTGCTTCACTCAATCTTATTCAGTAGGTTAACAAAGGGCCGTTGACCCGATATCCGAACAGGTAAGTGCGACCCGGCATTGGAATTCCGGGTATGGTTTCATAGTTGTCATCCATTGCATTTTTTACTTTCAGATAGAATCCGGTGCCGAAAAATGTCATATCCAGTACAGAAGCATTGGACAATCCCGGTGTGTCCATGAACTGGTACATAATAGACAAGTCTTTCCCGTGATAGCGAAGCACCCAGCGGTTCTTTGGAAGATGCCAGCTGTACTTGGTTTCCAGGTCTGTGGATGATTGCCGGCTGATCATCTGATATCCCGCAGACCATTTCCCGATTACCGCAGAGGCTTCCAGGCCCCAGACACGGGAATGGCCGATGTTTTCCGCGTGCCACATCTCATCCCTTCGCACCCAGTCAATGAGACGGGATTCATTCCGGTAGAAAAGCGTTCCTTTCCACCATGCCCTGCCCACCGAGAGGTCCACATTCCAGGCGGATTCCGACTGAAGTTCGGAATTTCCCTGATTTACCGGGGAAATGTAGTAGAGTTCCGTATAATCCGGCAGACGAACGGTACGGGAGGCTTCCATAGATACGCGGTAGCTGTTGATCCACCTGTAAATACCCACAAAGGGCATCCATTCCCCACTATCTCTTGAAGAATCTACAAGGGTAATTCCCGGACGAATGCGCCAGCCACCGGCCCGCAAAACCATTGCCCCTTTTATCGTCAGCTCATGGTCGTTGTGTTGTCCCAATACCAGGCTGGAAACACTATTGGCTGCAAAATCATAGGAAAGAAATATATTGTGTGGCAATTGAAATTCCTGATGGAATCCACTGCGGACAGTCTCGGTTTCATTCATGTAAAAATCCGGGTTGTCCCGATCCAGCAGAAATGTGTCGTCGTGACGGATTCCATACACAGTCAGGTTCTTCCAGCTGGCAGACGCGAGATAGGTTTCGGTTGTTTCATAGGATGGATAGGGCGCATAAAAGTCCTGGGCGCCGAAACTTTTCCGATTAAAAGCGGTGAAAACCCGAAAACCATTGCGTTCCCCCTGCCAGGTTACGTTTGTGGTGTGATAATCCGTATTGTCCCGATATCCGTCGCTGCCTTCCAACAGATAGGAAAGCCCATATTGAGCCGCATAGATGTGATAATATCTGTCACTTCCGTAGGCAAAGTTGTACCGTTCTTTTTGATTGCTGCCGGTCTTCAGGTTCACCTGGCCGCTGAACCCGTAGGGGGACTCTGCACCGGAGGCCCCGGGCCGAACCGAGAACGCCGTCAGATCTTCCGGCGCCACCGGAATATCAAAATTGTGGTGATAGGTCTGGGCGTTGTTCAGGGGAATCCCGTTGAGAAGAACACCCACCTGGTTTCCCCGTGCGCCACGAAATGAAATGTCCGCCTGTACACCGCCCGGCCCACGGGTAGCCAGGGACAATGAGGGGAAAAATTCAAACAGATCTGCTGTATTGAGCAGGGTGAATTTATCCATTACCGACTGGTCGATGGTTTCTGTTTTCTCCGCGCTTCCTGTTTTTGCCGTTACCACAACCTGCTCATTCACTTTCGGATTTGCGGTAAGCAACAGCAGGGCAAGTAATACTCCATGGCCCATTGAGCCCCTCCCCGTTTCAAAATCGGCATAAAGCCCGGCAAGCCGAACAAATCTGAGTCGACTTCCACACAACAGACGCGATTATAAAGCATGGACGTTGAAGGGTAAAGAAAAGTAGCCAATCCGGCTCAGAATTCTGCATTCTGCTTGAAATAGCAGGCCATTTCAGGAGAAGGCGGATTTTTTACCTCATGATTGCGAACCCAGTTCACAAGGCTGGTCCCCATATCGGAAAACTGCCGCCAGGTAACAGCCGGAACTGAACCGGCTGTTTTGCGGCCGATTCCCATAGCCATCATGGGTTTGCCGTCACCCTGTTTCAGAGAAATGGTCGCCGAAATCAAAGGCCGGCTTCTGCCACCGTAACATATCGCGAAAAAACGGGAAAAAATGTTCAGATATGTTTCCCTTGGCTGGTTGTCGTAAAGAACGGACGCACTTACGCGAAAAGCCTTCAGTTGATTGACATACTTGACCTCAAGGGAATAACGGCTTCCCTTCAGTGCTTCTGCCAGAGAAGCGTAAAGGAGGCTTGACGGCGTCTGGACCGGTGTGATGGAAGATGCCGACGGGGATGGGGGTGCAGAAACTTCACGGCGAAGCCTGGGAGAATTCCTTTTTGTGTCTGAAACAGTGTTAGAATTTACATTGAGTTGAGGCGTAGAAATCGTATTTGCCGCATTGGAACTCGTTTTATTCCGGAGCAGAACAAATGCCGCGATCAGAATTATTATCCCGATTACAACCCAGAGGCCTTTTTCAGTATTGGAAGGGCCCAGTTTTTCGTGAACAACGGGTTCTCCGCAGCTTGGGCAGAAACGCGTGTGCTCATCGGGTATACGGGCGCCGCACTTTTTACAGTACATTTTTGTTCTCCAGTCTCTCCGCGTGGGTGGAGATAAATGGCAGGACAAAATGCATGTCTTCTCTTTTTTTTACAATAATCCACACGGAAACAGCGAGATATGCCATCCAATAAAAAATGGACAAGAAAAGGAACAGGCCCCCGATCAGCGGTAGTTCCGTAAATATCCGGAAAATAAAGAATAGAAGTGCGGTGACAGCAAAGTAAATGGTCCCTTCCCGTACCAGCGCCTGGCGTTGAGATGACAGGCTACCGTAAACCGGCCACAGAAGCAGCACCATTGGCCCCGAAAAACAGAGAATCAGGAAGTGCATCTGCCAATTGTTCATTCGGTTCATATCCATCTCATTTAACATATTAATGACAGTATAAACCACAATCACTTTTTTTGCAAAATAGTGTCAACGCAAATAGAATTGATATGCTAATTGGATGATTCAATTGGTCAGTGACTCGTAAGGGTTTCGATCAATTGTGCAGGTTTCCAACCCATTCCGGAAAGAATAGGAGAAATGAAGTCAAGGAAAGCGCCGGTTCGTTTATATGAACAGTAACGCTCTGATTCAGCAGGGCGACATTATCCAGTGGCCATGAAAGCTTCTACTTACCTGGTATCCCCTTCGGACTGAACTTTTCAACATGGAAAAAGACCCCCCTGAACAACACGATCTCTACTGGAACTATAAAGAAAGGGTGAAGCCGCCAGCTCACCTGTTACAACTCACCTGAACTGTACAAAAACTACTGGCCTCCAGCGGCCCGACCGGGCCGCTGAGTTTTGAATGTTGAATTTTGAATGAGGAATGAGGGAAAAGACAGGGAAACAGCCGCTATCTGTCCTGTATCTTCAATTCAATATTTAACATTCATCATTTAGCATTCGGCTGTTCCAGCCGCTACCGGAGTTCTGAGTTTTGAGTGTTAAGTTTTGAATGGGGGAAAGGGGAAAAGACAGGGAAACAGCGCGAAATTGGCCAATTCCCCGTTCTTGTTCTTCAATTTAACATTTAACATTCATCATTTAACATTCGGCTGTTCCAGTCGCTCATGATAATCTTCTTCTGTGTTCACCGCCCAGATGTTCTCCCTGTCTTTCCGTCCTTCCACAATGTTATCCACAGCGGTCATGGCAGTCAGCATGGAATGGTCCTGATTGTTGTAGCGGTGCATCCCGTTTCGGCCCACAAGCAAGAGGTTTTCAAAGGGGTCGAGATATTCCCGAATTTGGCCAAACTGCGGGTAAGTGCCGAAATAAGCCGGGTAGGCCTTCGGCATCCGAACCACCACCCCGTCCACAAAGGCGTCTCCTGATGCCATGCCGACTTTTGCCAGTTCCTCCCGACCCAGACGAATCAGCTCACTGTCCGCCATTTCCCACAGTTTATCGCCTTCGTTGCAGAAATATTCCAGTCCCACCCATACATATTCTGGATTCCTTACCATGAAAGGACTCCAGTTATTGAAAATCTGTACCCGTCCCAGTGACACATCCGGATCCTGAATATAAATCCAGTTGTCAGAAATCAACCCACCTTTTTTGTCCTTCACCTGCATATTTTTCAAAAGCAGCCCCACCGTCAAAAAATCACGGTATTGAAGACCTTCGCTGATGTGGCGGACGGACTTCGGCACAGCCTGCCCCATTGCCCGGATAAGGCCTTGCACCGGCATGGTGGAAAACACATAATCGGCGTTAAATTCCCGCACCACCCCGGACAACTGGCTGACAGCCGCCACCGCCCGAATCCGGTTTCCCTCTGTCAGCAGGCGGGTCGCCCGGTACCCGGTGAGGATTTCGCCCCCCATTTCACGAACCTTGTCCGCCACCGCTTCCCACATCTGTCCGGGGCCGAGCCGGGGGTAGAGAAACTGCTCAATCAACGATGTTTCCGTACCCTTCTGGGCAATATTCCCCTTTCCCCTGAACAGGTTTGTCACAGTATGCAACAGGGCTTTTCCAATGGACAAACCCCTGATTCGCTGGGCACCCCACTCAGCAGTAATTTCCCGGCAGGGTACTCCCCATACCTTCTCGGTATACGAATGGAAAAAAGTCTCGTAGAGTTCCCGTCCGAAACGGTTGATAAAGAATTCCTCCAGGTTTCTTTCCGGCCGAATGGGTAAAAATGCGCTTTTCAGATAACTGAACCCGATTTTTACCATTCGGGCCAACCCGAGGTTCCGGACAGTCCGGAGATTCAACCGGACGGGATAATCAAAGAATTTCCGCTGAAAATAGATCCTGGACTTCCGTTTTCTCACCAGCATAACCCGGTCTTCGGAGTAGGGGTAGGAGTTGGGAGTGGGATCGCTTTCTTCGGCAATGATTGTTTTTTGTTTGTTCTGATAGTGAATTGCAAAAGAACCGGAAGCGGATTCTTCCAGGGGCAGAATATTGAGCCACCAGTCCATTATCCGATCCGATTTTGAAAAAAAACGATGGCCGCCGACATCGATCCGGTTTCCCTTAAAGTTCACTGTGCGGGAAATACCGCCCACTTCCCCGTCCTGCTCAATAACGATGGGGTGGATATCTGTTCTTTTCAGCAGTTCGTATGCGGCTGTCAATCCCGCAGGGCCGGCTCCGATAATCACAGCTTTTTTTTTCATTCTACCCTCCGCAGAAGAAACAGATCATCCCGTTCGTATGGGTCTCCCTTCCATCCGGTGGACCCTCTGAAAGACCGGTTGACCCGGTAGGGTGTTTCGGCAAGAATTCTGTTCAGAAATGCTTGTGATTCCGAATCGTATACACCAACCAGAGCGTAGCGTGGTTTTTCAGCTTTCAGCTTGTCAAGGGTTGTCCTGAATCTTGCTGGTGTGACCATGTTCCGTACCAATGGATTTGCGGTACTCCAGAACCAGAACGCGCCATTTCCCGGCGTGGGGTTATTGATAAAAATGTTTCGGTCAAAATATGGCTGTACCCCCATCGTATTGTAGCCGATCATGTACAGTCCTGCACTGTCCAGCCCCGCTGATTTCAGTGCGTTCGCGCAACTTTGTGAGCCGGAATAGGAATTTTTCAGGTCATAGCGAATGGCGCGAATGCCCCAAATTATGTGAATGGACAGCGTACATCCGAATACCACGAGGAAAGCAGTTCGGTACCGGCGCCCGACCTTATCAGTGACGGAAATTTTCTCTTCCCCGGTGGGGTAACTGATCCAGAGCACAAAAATCAATAGTACAAATAGGAGCCCCCCGTGCCAAACCTTGTACACTCCGGAAAACAACCGCAGAAGCCCGACAAAAGGAAAAAGGTAAAGCAATACCGCCTTGCGATGGAAAAGCCATAGGACAATCAGCAGCCAGAAAACCAGAGAAAAGCCCCAAATTCCGGTCATTGAATGGTTCACAATTTGAAAAGGACTCTTTTCAGGGTTGCCACCCATATAAATCAACCCGTCCGGAAAAGAAAGCTGAACGGCAAGAAGCAGTGCGTTTATCGCCAGAACCAGAAAAAACCAGTGGGAAAATCGGCGGTGCCGGGCAGGCGCGCCCTCCGGCCACCATATGGCATTGACAAATTCCGCCAATCCCAACCCCGCCGCTATCACGGTGCCGTGAAGGCTTACGTGCGCCAGTAGCGTGATCAGAACAAAAAAAAGAACCGGTCGTTGAAGCCGTTTTTTGTAGAGAATCGCCAGAGCGGAGAGAATCAATGGAATCAAAACATAACTCCTGGCAATCACGGCATACTGATAGACAAAATAATAACCAAACGGGATCATCCAGGTAATAAACGGCGGAAAAGGCGCGTAACGGAAAACCAGCCAAGCTGTTAAAACCGCAATGGCAGCCGGAATTAAAGGAAGCCACTGGTAGGGCAGACCCATGTGAACCGGCAGCCACAACACTAAGTACCACAGGGACGGATGCCCCTCGTAGCGAAGGTGGTGAGCCAGCAGATTCCACAGGTTCAAATCCCGTACCATAAGCCATGACTGGGCTTCGTCAAACCACGGTTCATGGAACCGGGCGGTGTAAAACACAAGAATTGCATAGAGCAAGGCAGCGGTTAGCGCAACAACAGCCTGCCGGTGAATTGAAAGAAATTTGAGAGGTTTATTCCCGGAAACAGCCTCTTTACCCTTCATTCTATTTTCCATCTCCCATTCCCTGCCCGTTTCCAGCAGGGGTGAAAAACAGCGCGAAGCGCCTGGTAAAAAAATCCCACAGAAAAACAAGTGGAGTCGCCGCCAGCTTGGATCCCGGTTCCCGGATCTTCTGGAATGAGTACAAGCATATACTACGGTAATATCTGCTTGAAAACACAGAAGTCCTCAATTTCAGGATTGGGCAGGGCCTTGAACCACAACCGGTCCCGAAAGAATTGGACCATTTTGTAGTTCGGCGTAACGTTCAATTGTATTGAAAATTGTGCCTGCGCTACTTTGTCTTCGTTTAGAAATTGTTGATTTAATTTTAATGCGACAGAATCACTTTTCTTCATGATACTCCTGCTCCGTATTAACGGCCCAGATATTTTCTTTATCTGTTTCACCAGAAAGGATGTTGTCCACAGCTGTCATAGCAGTCAGCATAGAATGATCCTGATTGTTATATCGATGCATACCATTGCGCCCGATTGGGTAAAGGTTTTCAAATTGATCCAGAAATTGCCGGACTACCTCAAAATGCTGATAAGCTCCAAAATAAGCCGGGTACGTTTTCGGCATTCGAATCACAACCTTGTCCAGTATATCGGTTTTTCTGATAATTCCAATTTTGTCCAGTTCTTCTCCTGCCAGCTCTTCCAAAGCCTTGTCACTTAGTGACCACAACGTGTCGCCCTCATTACAAAAATATTCCAAACCAATCCAGACAGTGCCTGGATTTTTTACCATGTAAGGACTCCAGTTATTGAAAACCTGCAACCTTCCCACTTTTACGTCCGGTTCCTGAATATAAATCCAGTTATCGGTAATGGGAGAACCATCCTTATTTCGAATTTTCAGGTCTTTCAGCAATAGTCCCACTGTAATAAAGTCTCTGTACATCAATCCGTTTGCGATGTTACGAACATTTTCCGGTACGTCGCTATCTAATTCTTCCACAAAATCTTTAATTGCCATTGTGCTGAATACCAGATTCGCTTGCCAGTTTTTTGTTTCACCTGTTTTTGTGTGTTGGGCGGTAACAGAAGTGATCCTGTTCTTCTCGGTGTGCAACTTTATTACCCGCCATTCAGTTTTGATTTCTCCTCCCTTTTCCCTAATTTTGTCCGCCACCGTTTCCCACATCTGGCCAGGCCCGTGTTTCGGGTACAGAAACTGTTCAATCAGTGAGGTTTCTATGTCTTTTTGGCGAATATCCTGTTTTTGGGGTAACATCCTTTTCAGTAAGTGAAGGATTGTCTTGGTAATCGAGAGCCCTTTGATTCGTTGAGCCCCCCACTCAGCACTGATATTCTGACATTTTACGTACTTTTTCGGTGTAAGATTCAAAAAAGGTTCGATAAAGTTCTTTCCCAAAACGGTTGATGAAAAATTCCTCTAAATTATTTTCCGGTTTGAGTGGAAAAAGGACGCGCCACATATAGCTGAACCCGATTTTCATTATCCTGAACAATCCCAAGTTTCGAATGGTATTGTAGTTCAGGGTGACCGGATAATCAAAAAAACTCCGATTAAAATAAATTCTGGACTTTCTTGTTCGAACCAGCATGACGCGATCTTTTTGTTCCGGGTCAGGCCCATTACCATCGGCAAATAATTCTTTCTGGCGGTTCTGGTAGGTCAAGGCAAATAAGCCGGATGCGGACGCCTCCAGTGGCATCATGCTGAGCCACCAGTCCATTACCCTGTCAGATTTGGAAAAAAACCGGTGTCCGCCAATATCAATACGATTTCCATTGTGGTTCACAGTGCGGGAAATCCCCCCCATCCATTTGCTTTGTTCCAGAACAATGGGATAGTAGTCGGTTCGCGTCGCTAATTCATAAGCTGCAGTGAGTCCTGCCGGCCCCGCTCCAATGATAATGGCACGTTTTCCCTCTTTTTTTACCTTATTCTCATCAGGAGGCATAGTCTTTACTTCTCCTCCCGTACAGGCCCAAGCTTCTCCTCACACACAATATTGACAGAAAGTCCCTCTTGAACCGCTTCCGATGACACCGGAGAACGTGCAACAACTGATCCAGTCTCCATATCATGAATTTCCAGTTTAGAAATGGCCCTTACATCTCCATTGGTGTCCGTACTGAATGGGCAAAGAAATGCCGCATGACCGGATGCATCCGGTTCCAAGTCGACACGGTAGAGAATCGGTTTCCCGAATCCGGGTGTAAGTGAAATGGAAGCAGTAAAATGATGTTGGTTCGTTGGCAATTGAACATGGACATGAGCACCAGGTACAACCTCATATATCCGTAAAGCACTTGCAGTACCATCCAATGCGAATCTTGAGTTATAAATCAATCTGAAATGTTGGAATCCATTTGTCGGGCTATCAAGTTTTTCTGTTCTCCAATTGTTCCAGCCAAAAAGACGGTAATAAAAACTGTTGTCCGTCTTGGTAGCAACTGTTTTCCCTGTGAAATCTTTGTAAATTAACTGCAAAGCAGCGGGAGAAACCACTCTCAAACCTTGACACACAACGTAGCGGGACTTAAATTGTTGACAAATCGCATAAAAAACATCTTCTTTTTCTGTGAGCATCCCAAGGACGCAAGCTTCAATACCGATTTCATATTTCTGAGTGCCCCCAAACGGAGTCGCCACTACGGGCCGATGACTCCTGTAAATGATGAAATGCCCGATTGCCCAATCAGGACTAAATACTGAATACGCTGAATCAGGTTTTGTTTCAGGATCTAAGTAATGGGGAACCTGCGGAGAATGGCCACGCAACCAAGCCATGGCCACTTCTACGGGACGCATCGATTGAAAACCAGAACGACTTTCAGTTGATAAACGATAGATTTTGAAGAGAGGCAGAACAGACACAGCCAGCACTGCAATAACCATCAGATTACGCTTGTTGGGAAAGTTCTTTAACATCCACCGAATGGAGACAGCAAGCGACACCGCTGTGGTTAACTCAAAATATTTGACAAATCGAAATTGAATGAACCCAACAATACCTGTAAGCAAAAATAAGGATAACAAAGCGGAGGAAATAGCAATTCGTTTTCCTTTTCGAAGACTTGCCACCAGCGAGAAAACGCATAAGGGAGAAAGAAATATGAGTGGCTGCTGGAGGATACCGGTC
>JAADJC010000091.1:38034-73895 GCA_013151025.1 Acidobacteriota bacterium | reverse complement strand
CCATACATTTGTACAAGGCTCCAGGATTCCATGGATGTAGCTGCAACAGGGTCTTTTTTCAGAAAAATAGCCATTAATTGTGACGAATGGCTGAACCAGAGAAAAGAAACAAAGGCAATGAAAGCCCCTCCGATAATCCAATGGACAGCTCCAATGTGATATCGTCTGGATAGTGCTTTCCCCCTTTTTATAAGAAAGGGGCCCAAAAACCCAAGGAACAAGCATCCAATATGAAACAACGAAAGATAAATAGAGGAAAACGGGGTTATCCAAACGGCCCCGTAAAATAAGACAACAAGTGACCCGGTGATAAACGCCACAAGGGCGGTATCCCGCCAGTTTTGCAAAATATACTCTGAATCAATACTCAAGGAAGCAACCGCGAAAGCGCTATAAACCAGCGCCGCATGGAAAATACTGCCATTCCACATCCACAGGGACAAGCCCAGCATGACACCTAATACAACTGACGCTTTCCGGTTCCGGACTTCCAGCAGGTACAAAAGTAAAAACAGAACAACCGCATAAACCAGTATTTCCATAACCTGTTGGTCAATTCTTCCGAAGCGAGTGCTCGAAACCAGTACGAGAGAGGCGGTGGGGAGTAATGTCAGAATAACAGCAAAAAAAGGATCAATTAGTTCTCGTCTGTTAATCCTGTACAGGAAGTAAATAGATACGGTTCCCCAAAATGGGATTGCTGCCGCCATTATAAAATTGGTTGATTGCAAATCATGAGTTAACAGGTAGGCAGGAAGACCAATTATAGACATGAACCAGTCAAAGCCCAATGGCCAATAGACTAAGCCACCCAATGGATAATTGAGATACCAGTCGAACAACGGCGAAGAAAAGTGTCCCCGAAAAATCAACTCAAGGATTCGTAAATGATAATAAACATCCGGCATATCCGGGATAAATTTGCCTCTCCAGAGAACCTGTTGCCAATTGTAGCATCGAAGCAAAAAACTTAAACCCAATATGAGTGCCAATGCAATGATATAGTGGATTTTGCCTGTCTGACTTAAGGGGCTGTTCATCTTTTTTAGCAATTATCCGACCTCCTGCAATGAATCTAAATGTGAACAACTTGCATGGGCAAAGGTAAAGCACGATAACGAGAATGATTTTGTGCTAACGGGATACGGACAAATCCTTTATTATCATATCAAATCCTGCACTTTGATTCAATGACTACTGTGATTTGCTAAATAAAACAAATTTTCTGATAAAAAAGTTCCACAAAAACACCAACGGTGTGGCTGCCAATTTTGATACAAGGTAATGCCAGCCCATCAGACTGGTAAACGCCCAGAGAAACAACTCGTTGAATCCCAGCCCGGCGAGGCCGATAAAAGCAAACACGGAAAATTCCGCCATCCTGTTTTCAATGGATCGGGTTTTGAACACCCAGAAAATGCTGAAAAGGTAGTTTGTTGTCAGCCCGGCAAGGAAGGAAAAGGCGGCGGAGAGGAGGTAGGGGATTCCGGCATACTCGGTGAGGGCAAACAGCAGTCCGAAATCCACGACATAGGCGATTCCACCTACAATTCCGTAGCGGAACAGCTGAATAGCCATGCTGTCTGTTTTTTTCTTCAGGACTGTGGAAATCAGGGAATTCATCTTCACCTCATATCTGTCAACAAATCACAAGGAACAGGAAATAGTATCTTTACGGGCAGAAGCAAAAAAAGCCCGCCGAAGGCGGGCTCTCTTTCACTTGCAATTGTCAGCTTGTTACTCTACAGAAACAGTCTGTCTGAATACCTCATAGGCGGCATGGTTTGCGTCTTCCGCAATGCCAACAATTAATATACTTTTAGTTGTGTTATTCCCTTGCATATAGACTTCACCTGCTACGGTACCGGGAGCACCAGCCACGAACATCAGACCACCTGTGCTGCTATACGGATTGACGATCGAACCATAGTTAAGGTGGGTTGTAACCGCAGTTGCCAAGCTTGTGGCTGTTTCACCAGTTATATCGGACATAGCGCCATCACCGTTAATGTCAGCCTGCCGATCATTAATATCTGTGGCGTAGGCAGAGGCCAGCCAGTTCTGCAGTTCTTTGGAAATGTTTGCGGCATTTTCTTTTACCGCGCTTCTCTTGGACTTCGCCTGTGCGCCGAGGTAACCCGGGATGGCGATGGCAGCCAGAATACCGATGATCGCGACAACGATCAGCAATTCAATCAGTGTAAAACCTTTTTTGTTCATATCTTTCCTCCTTATGGAAAATGAATAGGCGGGAATTCATAATGCCAGCTTTGTGCCAGAAATTTCAACTGCTTTATTTTCTTTATCTTCCATTTTTCTCCAATTCCAACCACTGACAATTTTTGTCAGTTTGTGACAATTTTTGTCACTCATTTTGGGAAGTGTTCTGTGTGGCTGTACCGCCTGTGTTCTAAAAGAAAAGAGGATGCTCCCTTCCCTGATCCACTCACACGCGCGCTCCCCCCTCCTCTCGTAACAGAGAGGATATCCCCGGTGGCGGGGTCGTAGCTGTAGCTGACGAGGTAGCTGCTGCCTGCCGGTTTGAGGGTGGAGACGCGCCACGCAGACAAAAAGAAAATATTCTTACTCCATTTCTTTCATCTGTTTGTCATTATTCTGATACTGTGATCCTGAATTACCATAGGATGAGTGGGGGGTGGAGTAGGGGAGAGTTGGAGAAGTGGGAGGGAAAGGCAAGGATTTGCTGCACTCTGTTTTTACTCAATCTTGCGTTCTACTCAACCTCGACCTTCTCCCCTGTTTCTTCTTTAACCTATGCTACACTTGACGAAAGTATCGGGTAGTGGGGGACCACTTGCCCTGACCGTTGGGGAGTGTTTTTCATGCTGATTCTGCTGGGCATTGCGGCTTTTTTCGCCGGCATTTTCAATACGATGGCGGCTGGGGGTTCTTTTTTGATGCTGCCGCTCCTCATCATGGCCGGATTGCCCGCCACTGTGGCCAACGGTACCAACCGGATTGCACTTCTTACCCAGAACACGATGTCGGTTTATGGATTTCGGCAGAAGGGGCTTTTTGACCTGAAAACCAGTGCCCGTCTGATGATTCCCGCTCTTCTGGGAAGCATCGGCGGCGCATTTATGTCTGTCCACATACCTGATACCATTTTCCAGAAGATTATTTCGGTTCTGATGCTGGTTTTTGTGGTACTTTCCGTGTACCGGGACAGCCGTTCAGTCAATGGAAAACCGGCTGCAAAACCCGGTCCGATTGTGACTTTTGTGTTGTTTTTCTGCGTCGGCATCTACGGTGGGTTTATCCAGGCCGGCGTGGGTCTTTTTCTCATTGGTTCAATTCATTTCGCCACCGGACTGGACCTGGTTCGAACCAATAGCATTAAGGTTTTTATCATTGCCAGTTATACTGTGGTAGCTATTCTTGTTTTTGCCATGTACGGTAAGATTGACTGGCAGGTTGCTGCCGTGGTAGCGGTGGCCCAGGGTATCGGTGGCTATGTGGGGACGCACATTGCCGTCAAAGGCGGTGAAAAGCTCATCAAGAAAGCCATATTTGCCGCGCTGGTTCTGATGGCAGTCATTCTCTTTCTGAAGTAAACACCGCAGGATGTTGAGTGAGAGATGAAAACGGAGAAAAGAAATGACGATTGATTCATTTGAGACCATTGTTTCATTCCTGAAAAAAGATGAATTAAAAAATATGAATATGCTCTATTTCATGGAGAACAATCCGATCCAAAGTCTTGACAAAATCAGTAATTCGATAGTGCTTCGAGGGAACAGTGATCATCAATGGGTCTATATCAGCACGCCCAATACACAGGAATTGGGTAAAGTAGTGAGAACCTTGACAAAGAATGATAAATTTTTCGCTGTGATTGAGGATTGGATGCTGCCATTGCTCACCGCCGGCAAAACTCTTGTATGGCAATTATCCACGATGAAACTGGTGTTGCCGCAGCATGTAATGTTTGGCAGGACCACCAATTCACGCATCGTCCCGCTGACTGTTCATGACGCTCAATATGTGTATGAACATTCTCTCTATCAGGGGGTCACCTCGCCTGGTTATATCCGGGATCGTATCCGGAAAGGGATCAGCGTCGGCATACATGAGTCCGGGAAACTGGTGGCCTGGGCGATGACCCACGATGATTCTGCCATTGGCCTTCTGCATGTTTTGGACGCATATCGAAGGAGAGGATATGCGTATGAACTGACAGTCCATCTGGTTCACGAGTTGCGAAAACAGGGAAAGATTCCGTTTGTCCATATAGAAGAAGCCAATCTCAAATCAATGCACCTGGCCATAAAATCAGGCTTTCGAAAGGATCGGAATGTGCTTTGGTTTGAAGTTCAATAACTGCAAAAACCAGTGATTCCCTTCACATTTCCGCTGGGGGACCGCAACATATTTCATCGGCAGCGCGTATGACGGAGGCGGCTGAGTTGTTTCCTGATAATATCTACATATAATCCTCACAAATGCGAAAGGATCGACAGGAGAAATATTGACTTTTCTCCTTTCTTTCGTGTGTAAGTTGACTATAATGGCGGTACAAAGAATGAGGAGGACCCTCCGATGGCTGAAAACCTGAAAGGAAGAAATCTGCTGACATTGCTTGATTTTACACCGAAAGAAATCCATTATCTGCTGGATCTCTCGGCAATCCTGAAAGCAAACAAGCGTGCGGGCATTTATGGAGATACACTGAAACGAAAGAATATCGCCCTGATTTTTGAAAAACCATCTACAAGAACAAGAACCGCATTCACCGTGGCCTGTGTGGATGAAGGCGCTCATCCGGAATACCTGGGGAAAAATGATATTCAACTGGGGAAAAAAGAGACTGTGAAGGATACGGCCCGGGTACTGGGGCGGGTGTTTGACGGAATCGAGTTTCGGGGTTTCAAGCATGATACGGTTGTGCAACTGGGTAAATATGCCGGTGTACCGGTTTGGAATGGTCTGACCGACACATTTCACCCCACCCAGATTCTGGCGGATTTTCTCACTGTGAAGGAGAATTTCGGCCACCTGAAAGGCATCCGTTTTGCCTATCTCGGAGACGGCCGGAACAACATGGCCAATTCCCTGATGATCGGCGCTGCCAAGATGGGAATGGATTTCCGCATTGTGGCCCCGGATGGCATGTACCCGGATACCGCTCTCATTGATACTGCGAAGAAAATTGCCGCAGAAACCGACGCGAAACTGACGTTCACGGCGGGTGTGGCAGATGGTGTGAAGGATTGTGATGTACTGTACACAGACGTCTGGGCTTCCATGGGAGAAGAAGACAAGATTCCGGAACGTATCCGCCTATTGAAACCTTACCAGGTAAACATAAACGTAGTAAATGCCACCGGCAATGACGAGGTGATTTTCCTCCACTGCCTGCCTGCCTTCCACAACGGTGAAACCGACATGGCCAGAAAGTTTCCGGACATCAAAGAAGTCAGTGAGGACGTATTTGAAAGCAAACACGCCAAGGTCTTTGACCAGGCGGAAAACAGGATGCATACTATCAAAGCGGTAATGGTCGCAACGCTGGGAAATCAATAGGCGGCAAAGCCTGACAAGAGAAGTTTAAGTCTGAGTCTGAGTTTAAGTAAATACAAGAAGAGTCGAACAGAACAGGGTTAAATAAGATAGAAAATAGCCAAGTTCCTGTTTTTTCTATATCTTATCTGAACTTAAACTTAAACTTAGGCTTAAACTTAAGCTTAGACTTGTTCCTGCTCATCTCATTGACACTGTACCAGCGGACAGGTAGAATGAATTTTATAAAGTTTGCAATATTTCTGCAGGGGGTAAGTGGTGACGAAATCCCGTGAAAAGAGAGACCTGATTTCCCAGTGGGCGTTTGATTCCAGACCGATTCTGGGTCGTTTCCACCTGTGGCTGGAAGATGTCGATGTGAAGTGGGTACGGGGTACGCCGTTCAAGGAATTCCACGGAGAAATTTCATTTGTGGATGGGCGAATCGAACGGCTCTTTGCCATGACTGGTGCGGTAACTGCACTGGGCACACAACTTTTCGGTCGATTCGGTGAAGGGGCGGGGCTGGACAAGTCCGGACTGAACCGGGTAAAGAAAGACGCAGACGCCATTTCCGCCTACATCATGAGCGAGAGCCTCTGGTACCTGTCCAGACAGTTGCCGGAAAATCACGCCATCATGGTTTCCCTCGGTGAAGGTTTAATGCCCAAAGGTGGCGAGACACCCGAGATGGGCTCCAATCCCCTTCTGGGTTTTGGCCGTGTGTATGCACGCCCCGAGGTGGCCAAGTGGCTGGACAAACGGGTTCAGCGGATGATCAATGATAATTCTTACGGCTGGAAGGGTTTTTACGGAGATTTGAGGGATGCGGGAATTACGGTCTGGGGTACCGCAATTGACACACTCGAAAACACATCTCGCTTTGCGAAGGGCAAAGAAACCGGCCCGATGAGTATCCTCCACGTCTTTGATCAGCCCCTTCACGTCACCCGTCCCTACGAGGGATATGTGGGCAATCTGCTTCTCCCCAAAGCCGTGATCCGGTCCGCCGGGGATCGGTCCATTCTGATCAATTTCAGAACGCCTCGAAAACTGGTACTGGAAGCCATAGAAACAGCATATCCCGGTATCAGACGGGAAAATATTCATGTCTGGACCCTTCGGGGGAAAAGTCGGGAGCTTCGAATCAGCAAACTGTGGAAGGAGTGGAGTGATCTGGGCGTTCATCTGACAGAAGACGATTGGGTATTGCCTACCACCGGGATTCCGGTTTTCACAGATTCCGGCACCTATGCCCCAACTTATCATATTGGTACATGGCAGGACAATGAAGGACAAACTCACCTGTTTTTTGTGGATGGCTATGCGGCTTCTGCTGAAGCCATGCAGGCCGCCAGTCTGGCCCCCATGCTGGGACTGGATGCCTTTTTGTCGGTGTTTACCTCCAAGTTCAAACTGCCCTACGACAGGGAATGGCACATCATGGGCTTGAATCCGGAAGCTGAAGATTTCAGCGAAAAACTGGCGAAAATTCTGGAAAGCCAACCGGACAGGGAAACGATTGAGATGTACCGTGAAATTATTAGAAACGGGATTGAAGCCGGTATTCCTGTCCAGAAACCCAATGTCAGTGCAGATGATTTTTTCCCGGAAAAGAACTGGGAAGTGATGGCGATTTCCGGTTACATGTGTCCTGACCCGTACACCGGCTCCGCAGGCGTAAAGAAACTAAAAGAAGGGATTTACCAGGCAACGGTCAGCCAGGCCACTCCCCGGGCAGACAAGCAGATTACATTCACATTCCGGCTGATGGAAACAATGGAGCAGAGCCGGCTGGTATTCAGCCCGCTTCTGAACCGTTTTCTATATGGAGAAGACTACGAGCATCGCCCTGTAAAAATCTCGGATTCCGGCAGGATCCGTAACGAGCTGCAGACTCTCTGTTCCGAGGCACTTGAGTTTCTGGGAGAGGATCGGATCAGGGTTCATTTTAATCTCATTCTGCCCGACGTAATTTCATTGGAACAACAGGAAAAACTTAAGGGCATTCTTCGATGGTACAAGGAACATCACCCCCTGTGGTTCGGATGGCTGGAATTGGTGGACTGAGAGCCGGTTATCGCAAATTTCAACCTTTTTTCTGGTACCTTGAGCCGTTTCGGAGGATAATAAAGATATGAATAAAGATTTAAGCCCGTTTCAACCGGGGAAAAACCCATCCCCTTCACGAATTCCATCCGGTGCAAAGCTGAAAGGAGACCTCAATGTCACCGGTGCCGTTCAGGTGGATGGCCGCCTGGAAGGTAACCTGATCAGCACAGGCCCGGTTGTGATAACCGGCACAGTAATTGGGAACATTCATTCTCCGTCAGTGGCATCCAGTGGTACGGTGAAGGGAAATATCCAGTCCAGCGGCTATGTCAAACTAATGAAGGGCAGTTTTTCCCGGGGGGATATCCACGCCCCCTCCGTCATTGTGCAGGAAGGCGCTTCCCACAATGGCCGGATTCAGTTGGTTATTTACGGCCCGGATAAGCCCTGAGTCCTTCCCCCAGAATGTGCATGGCCCGAGCAAGTTGACCACTTTCAATAATGTAGGCAATGCGAATTTCGTCTAATCCGATATCTTTCGTGGCATAAAACCCGTTTCCGGGGGCAACCAACACTGTCTCATTTTCCAGTTCAAACTCTGTCAGCAGCCAATGGGCAAATTCGATTGTATCCGCAACCGGCAGCTTCGCCTGGATGTAGAATGCACCCCGGGGTTTCTTGCAGAAAACACCGTCAATTTTCATCAATCCGTCATATACCGTATCCCGGCGTTTCTGGTATTCTTTGCGAATGCCGTCGAAATAATCCTGTCCCAGCTTGTGCACTTCCATTGCCGCATACTGCTCCACAGTTGGCGGGCAAAGCCGTGCCTGCCCCATTTTCAAAATTGCGTCAATCACATCTTTGTTATGGGATGCCACCTGGCCCAGCCTGGCACCGCAGAGGGAAAACCGCTTGGACAATGAATCCACAATAATTCCATGTTCTTCAAACCCCGGCTCCGACAGAATGGAATGGTGTTTACCGTCGTACACGAATTCCCGGTACACTTCGTCGGAGACAAGAAAAATATCATGTTTCAGGCAGAGTGCCTTCAATGCGCTGATTTCTTCCTTTGTGTAGGCATAGCCGGTGGGGTTACCGGGGTTGCATATCATGATGGCCCGGGTACGGGGAGATATCTTTAATTCCACTTCTGAAATGGGCGGCAGGGCATATCCGGTTTCCGCCCTGGATGTTACCGGTATTATCCGGGAACCGACCATATTGGCAAAACCGTTGTAGTTGGCATAGAAGGGTTCCGGCACAATCACCTCGTCACCGGGATCGGTAATGGCTGCAAATACAAAAATAATCGCTTCACTGCCGCCGGTGGTCACCAGAATCTCGTCCGGAGTCAGTGAAATGCCACATCCCGCGTAGTAATCAGACAGAATTTTCCGATATTCCGGCAGACCGCCGGACGGCCCGTATTTGATGGTGGGGCCGGGAAAATTACGATACACGTCCATGTAGGAAGGCGGTGTTTCAATGTCCGGCTGGCCGATGTTCAGGGGGTAAATATGGCTGCGAATGTCTTTCATCTTCAGATAAGGAGCTTCCAGCCGCCGCATGGGAGAAGCGGGCTGTTCTTTTCCCCGGTTTGAAATTGCTTTTGTCATGAAATGTCTCCTTCCTGTGCCAATATGGGCTGTGGCACCGGTTTTTTTGTCACTTCCATTATAGCGAAGCCGGTTGCCCTTGGCAAAAAAAGTGGGTTTCTGAAAAAGAACGAAATTCAGCATCCGGACAGAAAATAGGATACGGGTTTTGGTATTTCATGCTATCCGAAAAAGTGAATACCGGCAAATGCGACAGAGAAATAGATTAACAGCCCCATGATGTCATTGGAAGAAGATACGAAAGGGGTGGTGGAAACAGCGGGGTCAAGCCCCAGGCGTTTCAAAAACAGCGGGAGCAGGGTTCCGTAAGCGGAAGAAATGCTGACGGCAACCAGCATGGCAACACCAACAGAACCGGCAAGAACAAGTTTGGGGACCTGCCCACCGGGATAGAGAACAAAGGAAAAGCCAAAAGCGATAATCCCGAAAATCAGACCAATGATAAATCCGATGCGAAACTGGCTCCACAATAACGTCGCCCACTTGTTTTCCTGAACCCGGTCCAGTGCAAGCTCACGGGCCATGATGGTGGTGCTCTGGACACCGATGTTACCGGCGGTGGCATTGATCATGGGCATGAACACGACAAACATGGCAAAGTAGATGAAACTGCCCTTGATATAGTCCAGCATGGATGCCACTACGAATGTACTGAGGAAAGCGGGGAGGAGCCAGGGGATACGAATTTTTACAATTTTCCAGGGGTTTCCCCGGTGGAGGATTTCCTCTTCCGAGGTACCGGCCATCCGGTAGAAGTCTTCTTCCGCCTCTTCCCGGATAATGTCAATGACATCATCAACGGTGATGATACCGACCAGCACCCTGTCATGGTCCACAACAGGAATCGCCAGGAGATCATACTGGGAAACCAGTGATGCCACCTCTTCCTGGTCCGTGTCCACGTTGATGGAAATAGGCCGGTTGTTCATGATGTCTTTCAGGAAAGTACCCGGTGTGGAGATCAGCAATTGGCGCAGGGAAAGAACCCCGCTGAGCCGGTTTTCTTCATCCACGAGGTAGAGATAAAACACCATCTCCGCCTTTTCTTCCAGCTTCTGGAGCTGCTCAATAGCTTCTTTAACAGTCAGGGTATCCGGAAGGGAAAAATAATCTGTAGTCATGATGCGACCGGCGGTATCGTCGGCATAAAGAAGCTGTTCTTCAACCTGTGGCGTGTCCTGAATCAGGTTCAAAATGGCAGTTCTTCGTTCTTCAGGGAAATCTTCTATGATGGAAACTGCGTCATCTGAATTCATCAGCCTTAAAATGGATGCCAGTTTTTCCGGTTCCAGTTCTTCCGCAAATTTGTGCTGTATCCTTTCATTCAACTCCACAAACATGTCGGCTGCGATTTCTTTATGTTTGCTGATGAGAAAGTCCAGGATGGGGCCCTGGTCAATGGGCTTAAGCGCTTCGATAGCATTAGCCAGTTCTGAGGGATGTACCTTACCCAGCAGGTTTGCCAGATTGCTGTATGCACGGCGACGGATAAATTTTTTCATGGATTCGGCGATAAAGGCAATTTTAGGACTGGTCATTTCTCCCTCCGTAACGCAAACAACCTGTTCATTATAGCTTCATTCGCCCTGACAAAACAGTACTTTTTTGCCGATGAAAAAACGCAAGGCATATACACCAAAGAGAAAACCGCCCACATGAGCAAACCAGGCCACACCACCGCTTCCCCCATGCCCCAGGGAAAAGAGTCCACTTGCCACCTGAAAGATTATCCAGATTCCAATGAAAAGCACTGCGGGTACCTTGATGAAATCCAGGTAAATAAATATGAACACGAAGGTGCGGATCCGTGCGTTGGGATAAAGTACGGCATAGGCACCCAATACGCCGGAAATTGCGCCGCTGGCGCCTATAACAGGTGCGATGGATTCGGAAAAGAGCGCCACATGGAGGAGTGATGCGGCAATTCCCGCCAGAATGTAGAAAACCAGGTAACGGAAATGACCCAGTCTGTCCTCTACGTTGTCCCCGAATATCCAGAGAAACCACATGTTGCCTGCCAAATGCATAAAACTTCCATGCATAAAGAGAGCGGTAACCAGATTTGCAATGGGGGGAACGGCAGTTGAAGGGTAAAAATTGTGGAAGTGAGTCAATTCTGCAGGGATCAGGCCGTAGTTGATGACGGCAAAACGGTACGTGTCACTTCCCCCCACAGATACAAACAGGTAAATCAGGATATTGAGGGCGATAAGCCCAATAGTAACGTAGGGTCTGGAATCGATTGGATTGTCGTCACGGTATGGGAAAAACACTGTTTTGTCTCCACTCACTGGTTTTCTCGACTGATGCCGATAAAGTTTATCTTATAGGAAAACATAATCTTCGGCAACCGCGTTTCCACGAAGTCCTGACACTACGGGACTTTTCCTTGACTTAGGGTATGCTCTGCTCTACACTCTGCATCGCGTGACGGTTCTGCCCGAAAGCCTCATCCATGTTCATTTTCTCGAAATGACAAGAATGATTCACACAGAACGTTGATCTGCGCCACAGCCCCGGGCTGTGAAAACACTCGTATTGGAGTCAAACAGGATGCGTAAGATAAAAAATATTGCCATTATCGCCCACGTGGATCACGGTAAAACCACCCTGGTGGATGCTCTGCTGAAGCAGGCCGGCGTGTTTCGAAAGAACCAGGAAGTAGCGGAACGGGTTATGGACTCAAACGACTTGGAACGGGAACGTGGAATCACAATTTTCTCTAAGATTGCCGCTATTCACTACAAAGATGTCAAAATCAACATTGTGGACACACCGGGACACTCGGATTTCGGCGGAGAGGTTCAGCGAATCCTGAAAATGGTGGACTCGGTACTACTGCTTGTGGATGCTGTGGAAGGCCCCATGCCTCAGACCAAGTATGTGCTGAAAAATGCCCTTTCCCTGGGATTGAAACCCATCGTGGTCATCAACAAGATTGACCGGAAAGGCAACCGCCCTGAGACGGTGCTGGATATGGTGCTGGATCTGTTCATTGAGTTGAATGCCAGTGATGAGCAGTTGGACTTTCCCGTGGTGTACGCTTCTGCAAAGCGGGGAGTGGCTATGCACCAGATGGACGAAGACAGCACGGACCTGACACCATTGTTAGACACCATGCTGAATCATGTACCGGACTCCGAAGGGGATGAAGAACATCCGCTTCAGATGTTGGTATCCGCAATTGAATACGACAATTATTTGGGGAAAATCGGGACGGGTAAAATCGTCAACGGCCGTATCCATCAGGGAGACGAAGTCCTCCTGCTGAAACGAAGCGGGGAACGTGTACTTTACCGGGTCAGCCGGATTTTTACCTACGAAGGACTGAAGAAAATACCGGTGAAAGAAGGCGGAGCAGGAGACATTGTTTCAATCGCCGGACTGGAAACGGTGGACGTAGGGGAAACCATCGCAGATCGGGAAAACCCAATTCCTCTGCCCCTCATTGAAATTGATGAACCCACCCTGTCCATGACCTTCATGGTCAACGATTCCCCCTTTGCAGGGAAGGAAGGAAAGTATGTCACGTCACGAAACCTGTGGGATCGGCTTCAGAAAGAACTTCAGACCAACGTCAGCATTCGGGTGGAACGGACAGAACGAGCCGAAGCCTTCACGATAAAAGCGCGGGGTGAACTCCAGCTTGCTGTCCTTATTGAAAATATGCGTCGGGAAAGCTACGAATTTCAGGTTTCCAAACCAAAGGTTATCTACCGGGAACTGAAAGGAAAAAAAACCGAACCCATTGAGCTGGCCGTCATTGATGTGGCAGATGAATTTGTTGGCGTAGTCATTGAAAAGCTCGGTATCCGAAAGGGACAGATGGTCAACATGACCAATGGAAGTGACGGCTATACACGGCTGGAATTCAAGGTTCCTGCAAGAGGTCTTATCGGGTTCCGGAATGAATTTATGACTGTGACCAGGGGCACCGGTATTCTCAACCACACCTTCTATGAATATGAGTATGAAAAAGGGGAAATTCCCGGACGGGCCCGGGGTGTTCTGGTCTCCCAATCCAAATGCAAATCTGTAGGCTATGCCCTTTTCAACTTACAGCCAAGGGGGGAATTGTTCATTGGGCCCGGCGTGGATGCCTACGAAGGAATGATTGTGGGAGAGCATTCCCGGGAAAGCGACCTGGTGGTAAATGTGGCCAAAGGGAAAAAACTGACCAACACTCGGGCATCCGGCTCCGATGAGGCTATCCGCATGACGCCATACCGGCAGTTTTCACTGGAACAGGCGATGGAGTTTATTGGCGACGATGAGTTGCTGGAAATTACTCCCTCTCATATTCGAATGCGCAAAAAAATACTCAATGCCATGGATCGCCGAAAAGCCGTGAACATGACATCCTGGCAATGAAAGTGAGGAAAGGAAAAAGAATTTAACACGAAGACACGGCGACACGACGTTAAGTAAAGAAAAAGAAGAAAAGATGCGATTAAGGGTTGGGAAAGATATTGAATAGCCAACTCCCCGGTTTTTCCTTCATGCACTTAGACATTCACTCATCATCCACAGCTTCCACGCCCCGAAGAAGAAATTGCCGAAAATTCTTAGTAAAACCATATTGACTACAGCGGGGACCAGTTCCAGTTTGTCATTGGTGGTTTGACTGACGTGGCTTTCAACTGTCAGTACGCTCTTTTCAGTGACGGCTGCCTCTGCGGTGAGTCCGGTCTGATTCCCTGTCTTTTCTCAACCTCTTTTCCGCTTGCCTCACAAACAGTTCTGCGTTGGCGATGGAGCCGCCGGCAGCACCCTTGACAATATTGTTCACCAAGAGGGTAAAACCGATGCGATTCCCCTGTTTTTTCAGGCCGCCGCTAAAGACGGTCATTCCCGGCGGCGTCCCGGTGAAACTGAGGGCCGGTTGGGGCTGATTCGGAACAGCAAGGTACTGAACAGGGCTGTCCGGCAGGGAAGGCAGGCCGGTGGGGGACCGGAATTGCCCCCAGGCTTCCCGGATATCGTCCACGTCCACTGTTTCTTTCAGATCCAGCCAGACTGTTTCCAGGTGTCCGAACCGCACCGGAACCCGGACGCAGAATGGGAAAATTGGAATGTCCAGGTGGAGAATGGCAGTCAGTTCTCGCTGAATTTTTTCTTCTTCATTTTCAATGAAGGGAACGACATTGCCGGAAATATCCATGTAGGGAATACCCGGGTATCCTGCCCCGGAAACAGACTGGTAAGTAGATACAAATACCTCCCGGATACCGAATTTGCGAAGGGGCGCCAACGCGACTGCCGGCCCAGTGGTCGCGCAGTTGGCGTTGGTAACGACAAAACCATTGTTCCCCCAAGGTTGGTGGTCAATCCGGTTCAGGTCATCCGGATTAACTTCCGGTATCAGGATGGGTACATTCTCCTTTCCCCTCATGGCAGATGCGTTTGAGAACACGGCTGCGCCGTATCCTGCCAATTCCGGTTCTATTTCCCCCGCAATCTCCGCTGGAAGCGCGCTGAATACGATGGCAGGCGGAGCGGCCGCGACCGCTTTCAGGTTTTGGAGGGACATTTCCCCAAGGGATTCAGGGAAGGGAACCGGGAGCTGCCATTTTGTAGATTCCCGGTAGGTTTTACCGTTGCGGCTTTTCCCCGCACAGATCGCGGTAACCCGGAACCGGGGGTGGTTTTCCAGCATCCACATGAATACCTGTCCCACCATGCCGGTGGCGCCCAGTACGGCAACCGGGATACGGTTCCCTTTGGAAAGAGAGGTGTGAATTGAATTTTTCAGATTCATGGCGTTGCTCCGGCTGGTTCAAGAACCGTACACGGCACTTAAAAGTGCGTGACTATCGCCGCTTTTTTCCTGAATGAACAGATGAATACCGGGAACGCCGAAGTCCAGAAGCTGCTGGAACAGTCCGGCCATGTAGCGGGTCCCACCCTTAAACGCCTGGGCCGGGGTTTTCGCCCCCTCCACCGCAGTGACCAGCTCTTGCGGCATGGTGGCAAAGAAGAGCCGGGGGATCTGTTCGATCTGGCGGCGGTTGGTCACAGGTTTAACGCCGGGGATGATAGGCACGGTAATACCAATGGCCCGGGCTTTTTCCACGAGGCGTCGGAAATAGTCAAATTTGAAAAACATCTGGGTGATAATGAAATCTGCGCCAGAATCCACTTTGTGTTTGAGCAGAGCCAGATCTTTGTCGAGATTGGGGGCTTCCGCATGTTTTTCGGGATAGGCAGCCACCCCAATGCAGAACTCGGTAGCCACTGCGTTGTCCAGCTCATCCAGGTATTCTCCCCGGTTCATGGCTGCAATCTGGGTGACCAGCTCGGATGCATAGTTGTGTCCTTCTTTCTCCGCCACAAAACGGGTATGGCCGGGGGCGGGATCCCCCCGAAGGGCAAGGATATTTTCCATACCCAGGTAGTGAAGATCAATGAGGGCATCTTCGGTTTCAAACCGGTCAAACCCGCCACAGATGAGATGGGGAATGGTGGTGACAGCGTAGCGGTTCTTGATTGCCGCGCTGATGCCCACTGTACCGGGTTTTTTCCGACGGGGACGCCGTCGGATGACACCGTCCACTTCTTCGTATACGGTGTGAGGTTGATGGTAGGTGACACTGATGAATTTCGGGGTAAATTCCATCACCCCTTCGATGGCGGTGAAAAGTTCATCCACACTTCGTCCCCGGTCGGGCGGTGTTATTTCCAATGATAGAACCGGCTTTGTTTCAGTTGCAAGGACATCTGTCATTTTCATTGATTCCCCCTTCCGGTGGCACTTGCCACTTTATTTTCTTTATCTTCATTTTGTTTCTGTAAGTTTCCCAGCCAGTATGAAAAAAAAGCGTTTGTATGCCCTTGCCAGGTGTTTTCCGGATTTTTCGGGTTGAAATGAGCCGGCGGCAGCACATCCGCTTTCCCTTTTTCTCTATCCCGTTCCCATTCGTGTGCCAGGCGGGATGCCGGGTATTCCGGGTGCCCCAGATGCCCCAGGAAACGCTTATCCCTGCTTTCAAAGATAAATGGACCGGTTTCCGGGCCGATCGCCAGGATCCGCCCGTCCCCACTGTTCACGGCTTCTTTAAGGGATGTGACGGAAATACCGGCAAAACGGCTGTGGGGACAGTAAAACCGGATGCTGTTATCTCCGAGGGAGATTCCGGGATCAAGGGAAAGCCCGGAAAATACACCAAAAAGTTTTTTTTCGTACACCTCTTCGTCCATTCCCATGGCTTTGCCCAACGCAATGCCGCCCCAACAGAGCCCCAGTGTACTGGGAATGCTTTCCTTTGCATAATTGAGGATTTCGGCCAGTTCCGGCCAATAGTGGATTGTTGAAAAAGGGAAAGTCTCCACCGGAGCACCGGTAATCACCAACCCGTCCAGTGGCCCGGCTGCCAGAGCCGCCTCAAAGGTAACGTAATAACGGGCAAGATGGGCTGCGGGCGTACTCCGGTAGCCATGGCTTTTCAGTCGAATCCACACGGGCTTTGTTTTGTACCCCGACTGCTCCAGTGACGAAAGAAGAAAAGGCTCATAGGTATGGGCCTCCGGCATTATGTTGATGCAACCGATGCGAAGGGGATTTTGTCTGGTCCCTGATTTTTTAAACTGTTCTGTCATCATTTACACCCTGCTCTTTGCCAGTGCCTGGTCAATATCTTCAATAATATCATCTATGTGTTCCAACCCCACGGAAAGTCGGATGAAATCCGGCGTCACTCCCGTGGTAAGCTGTTCCGCTTCTGTCAGTTGTTGGTGGGTGGTGGATGCCGGATGAATCACCAGCGTTTTGGCATCTCCGATGTTAGCCAGATGAGACAACAGCTTCACATTGTCAATAAACCGCTTTCCCGCTTCCTTCCCACCTTCGATGCCGAACCCGACAAGGGCGCCCGCACCGTTTGGCAGGTACCGGGAAACGCGGTCATGGTGAAAATGGCTGACCAGTCCAGGATAATTCACCCAGTTGACTTTGGAATGCTTTTCAAGGTGCCGGGCAACCGCCAGGGTGTTTTCCACATGGCGGGGCATTCTCAAATGCAGTGTTTCCATGCCCTGGAGAATCAGGAAGGCATTGAAGGGGCTTAACGCAGGTCCAAGATCCCGGAGCAGGCAGGTTCTGAGCCGAACGATATAAGCGATATTCCCAATCGGTCGCAACGCATCTACAAATTGAATTCCGTGATAGCTTGGGTCCGGCGCGGTCAGCTCAGGAAATTTCCCGTTTTCCCAGTCAAATTTCCCGGAGTCTACAATGACACCGCCAATGGAGTTTCCGTGTCCCCCGAGAAATTTTGTGGCGGAATACACAACGATGTCCGCGCCCAGTTCAATAGGCCGTTGCAGGTATGGCGTCAGAGCGGTGTTATCCACAATGAGGGGAATCCCGTTTTCATGAGCGATATCTGCAAGCCGGTCAATCTGAACGACATCCAGCTTCGGGTTTCCAATGCTCTCTGTGTAGATCAACCGGGTGTGACCGGTGACAGCGTTTCGGATTCCTTCCAGGTCATCCGGGTCACAGAAAGAAACCTGAATACCCAGCTTTGGAAGTGTGTGGCAAAACAGGTTGTATGTGCCGCCGTAGAGGGAATTGGTTGTCACAATATGCTGACCGACTTTTGCGATACCCAGAACGGCCAGTGTAATGGCGGATTGCCCGGATGCGACAGCCAGCGCGGCGACGCCACCCTCCAGTTCCGCCACCCGTTTTTCCAAGACATCGGTAGTCGGGTTTGAAAGCCGCGTATAAATGTTGCCGAATTCCTCCAGTCCGAACAGCCTCGCGGCATGATCACTGTCCTTGAACACGTAGGATGTCGTCTGATAAATCGGGACAGCCCGAGACCCTGTATCGGTGTCGGGGGTATGTCCCCCGTGAAGTGCGATGGTTTCAAGATGTGCCATTTTTTTCCTCCTTTCTGTTATGGTTTTCGGTTTGGGAGCGAGTTGAGCAAAGATTTTGTCTGCACATTCGCTCCACCAGGAGGATGGATGCAATTAATTGAAACAAAATAAACCCGGACAGGCTCATGTCGCCACCGCCCGGCTGAAAAAGGCCTTGTGGATGGATGTAACCGACAAAGCACGGTCTTTTCTGTCCACTACAAAATAGGCGGCGACAGGGGAAGCTCCGAAGGCAATCATCCGCACATTGATACCTGCAGTTGCCAGCGCGCTGAACATCCGGGCCGCAATTCCAGGCCGGGTTCGAATCCCTTCTCCCACCACCGCGACCACGCCCACGCTCTCCCGGATACGAACCGATTCCACCGCATGAAGGTCAAGATTTTCCACTGCGGCAGCGGCCTTTTTCGCATCCTCGCTTTCAAGAAGCAGGTTGATGGCTGTCTGGGCCGTAATCACCGACTTGATATTGAGACCGGCCCGGCCGACAGATTTGGCCACGGAAGCGAGAAGTCCCGGCACCAGCCCTACCCCATCGCCCCTGACCTCCACAATGCTGAAATCATCACTGAACGTCACACTCTTGACCACTGCCTCGTCAACCTGGCTTTTTCTGTGAATCACAGTGCTGGGAGTAGACCCATCGTGGGACGGAAACGGGAAAAGGCGGATGGGAATACCTTGCCCATAGAGTGGTTCCATTGTTCTTGGATGGAGAATCCGGGCGCCAAAATAGCTCAATTCCGCCGCCTCCCGATAGGAAAGCCTGGGAATGGGCCGAACATCTGCAACAAAAGCGGGATCCGCACTGAGATAGCCTGTTACGTCCTTAAAGATATCCAGGGAAGGGGCATTTATGCAACAGGCAATGGCAGCCGCGCTGTAATCGCTGCCGCCCTTGCCAAGGAGCGTAACCCTACCTTTACCGGATACTCCGTAAAATCCCGGTACGACCGCTGTAAACGTACCGGACAATGCCTTCTTTACAAGCTGTCTTGACTGGGCGAGGTTTACAGTAGCGTTCAGATCATTGTCGTCTGTTGTGAGTCCCATCTCCTCCGATGTCACCATCCGGCTTGCAATCCCGGCACCAGACAGCACATGCGAGACAGCAAGAGCAGAGAAACGTTCTCCGAATGCCAGCACCCGTGCCAGAACAGAATCCGGCACTTCTCCGAGAAACGCCACTCCCTGAAGCAGATTCTTCAACCTTGACAGTTCGAAATCAAGTTCTCTCTGAAGCGTCTGTTTCCGGGATAGTTCCCGGATAGTACCGCCTGCCAGTTCCAAGTGGATTTTTCCCAGGCGGTTCACAAATTTTTCTACTCCGTCAATGGACTTGTCTTCTCCGATACCGATAACAAAAGCAGTCAGCCGGGCAGTGATGCCGGCCAATGCAGACACCACCACCACCGGGTTTTTATAGCGCCGTACCAGTTTTGGCACCGCGGCAATATTTTCTCTGCTGCTCAGAACAGAACCGCCCAGCTTCAGCACTGTTTTTTCAGTCAAATTCATACAATCCCCCTAATGCCATGGGAGTCAGTGGATGTAATCCTCCCCGGTCGGGGGAAGTTCTTCAAATTCCGAACCAGACACAAAAAAACTGCATCCTGTTCAAAGAAATCATTGAAGCTGAATTGTCAGCTGCTGGACATAACCATAGAAAAATCCTCCTCATACTATTTGAGAACAACTGTTCTCATCCGGTCTTGACCACCTTATCCCTGACGGGACAGGTTGGTGGAGGTTATCGGGGGCCGGAACCCCTCGCTCCGTCTTCATAGCCAGGAGAAGCAATGAAGCATGGACCAGATTCTAAACCGGGTCGCTGCACTTGTCAACAGGGAAAGTGCCAGAAAGCGTGTACGTCAGAAGACCAAAACACCCGAAAACAGGTAAAAATCGAGAAATGCTACGGCTATCATAGCCTGCATGAGGTTTTCTTTCAGTGCCAGGGTACTGCACCTTAAATTGGAATCTGCCTTTACCTGACTCCTGATTTTCCCCTTCCCACAAACATTTACCGCTATTTGTGAAAGGTCTTGAGGAAGTTTTCAACTTCTGGGATACCGCCCTGAAGTATCAGATAACCATTGTAGGGCTCTCGTTCAGTTGTTTCACTGCTGATCGGCGTCAACATGATTTCCCTCACCTTTTCCGGATCATCTGTCTGGCCCAGTGCCCAACCCAGCTTGATATAGGCTACTTCCGGCAGCATGTTGTCCGCAGGGATAATGCCCAGGTCCATCAGATCCCGGCCGGTATCATATACAAACATATGGACATACCCCCACAGCGTCTGTACTGTCATGTAAATGGCGACACCCTTCCGGCATGCCCGTTCAATTGCCGGATAAACTGCTTTGTTCACATGGCCAAGGCCCGTCCCGGCAATCACAATACCCCGATACCCATTATCCACCAATGAATCAATAATATCTGGCCTCATGTTCGGATAATAGTAAAGGAGGGACACTTTCTCTTCAAAGTAGGGCAGAATCGTCACGTCCCTGTCTGTGCGCCGCTTGCAATAATCATCCCGCAACGGCGTAATCACATTTTTCTGAACCGTTGCCACCGGATAATCACCGATTGTCCTGAACGTGGACCGGTAGGACGAATGCATCTTTCGCACCCGGGTGCCCCGGTGCAACAGTGCATATTCATCGGACGTCGGACCAAACATGCACACCAGCACCTCGGCAATATCCGAGTGTGCAGCAGTGGTTGTCGCATGAATCAGGTTGAGAGCCGCATCCGATGATGGACGGTCCGACGATCGTTGAGAACCCACCATCACAATAGGCACCGGCGAATTCTGAACCATAAACGAAAGAGCGGCTGCCGTATGGTGCATTGTGTCTGTGCCATGCCCGACCACAATCCCATCCACACCGCCTCGAATCGCCTCACCAATTGCCTTTGCCAGTGTCTTGTACTCTTCCGGACCCATGTTTTCGCTGAACACGCCGAACAGCTTTTCCGTCGTCAGATTACAGATGTCGGCCAGTTCCGGTACCGCACCGTACAGTTCGCCGGGAGAAAAGGCGGGAATAACGGCACCGGTGCGATAGTCCAGACGAGACGCGATGGTTCCTCCGGTTCCAAACAGCCGGACATTTGGCTTGTCCGGCGACATTGGAAATTCCTTTTCCGGAATCTTATAATTCGCCTTTCTATAACCAATTTCTTTCATTCCCGTAATCGTGTCCACGGTAATTCCGACGTTGTAACCGGTTACCAGCTTCAAAACAATATGCTGGTCATCGTCGCTCTCCGAACGGGGCAGAATAATCCCGGTAAACGTGCCGCGAGTAGTGCTAATCACCGTTTCCCCCCAGACCCGGGCCTTGTAGGATTGGAGTGTCTTCAATGCGGCGCCCTTGTATCCCTTGAACATCTCAAGCATGTGCGGCCTCCACTATTTTCTCCCTCAAATCGGCAAGGTCGATGTTTCCCAGTGCCATCTGGCGGAGCTGGCCCATTACCCACGGGACACCGGCATCCGATTTATCGGAAATCCGAATCTCCTGGAACTTCTTGATTAAAATGGGAATCTGACTGTGAATATTCTCTGCCTCTGTTTTCCGGTAAGCCACCGCCGACCGTATCGAATCAAAATCCATGTTGGGATGCTGATACAATTCCTTCAACATTATCGGCAGAATGTTCAGATTAATTCCCTGGTCCATAACATACTGGAAAAGATCAAGGATTCGCTCATAGTGGAACGGGGCGGATGGACTGAAATGACCCTCCAGATACTTCAACCGGTGCCCAAGCAAGGTTCCGGCAAAAACCGGTGACACTTGAAATCGTTCAATCATTGTTTCAAGGAGGGGAAACAAATTCCGTCCGAGGATGTACGCATACGTATCCTGCGGTACGCGCCACGCGTTAAGTTGATGAAGCATCGCGGACACGTCATCCGGCAGACCGGAACGAACCGCTTCGATCTCACTGTCCAGAACAGCAATCGGTGCGGAATCCGTGTCTGGATACATACGGTTCGGACCCGGCAACACACGTTCAAAAATCGTGGTGCCGTCCGGCATCGACTTCCGCGTTTCATCCGGGACACCGTCAAATGCAAGCTCATACCGCTCCCCGATCGTCTCCAATGCCGTCGGAATGTCCTCCTTCGGCCCCCATATCAGAACCCATGCGTCGGAATCCTCGCACTGAAGTAACGACCGAACCGCATTGTCAAATGACTCCGGAATCTCACCGTTCAACTTTTCCGAATGGGTCATAAACGGCGGTTCCAGACAGGCAATTACCTTCAATCGTTCCTCAATCTCATCCGCAAACATCCGCCCCGGCCCGGTAAAATGGGACAAGATGGACCTGAATCCCTTCAACCGGACCGCCACCATTCGAAACCCCTTTTCTCTGGCGCTTCTCAATGGAACCCAATCATCACTGATCAGAGAATTCGGCAAATCAACCTCTCTGAAATCAACTGCCCTTTTTTGCTTGAATCGGGCCATCAGTTCGTCGCGAATGTGCAGTAATGCCTGCTGACGAAATGCCTCATTATGGGTCAGCCTCGGGATCGCATGAATTCTCGATACACCCTTGATCTCCACGCGCCTGCCACCTGTAATCGAAACATTTACATCCTGCCGAGCCGCACCGATCCCGGTCCGAACCTTGCCGGTACTCCGTGTCAGAAAACGAATATACTGACCAACCTCGTACGCCTCCTCAGGTGTTTTCATGTCGGGCCCGGTCACCGCCTCAATCAGGGGCATGCCCAGACGGTCGGTTCTGTACACACGGTCGTGACGAATATCTGAAACCTCCCGGCAAGAATCCTCTTCCAGACTGATCTGAATAATCTCAATCTCCTTGTTCCTAATCGGAATATGTCCATCAATACCGATAATGGCTGTTCGCTGAAAACCGGTGGGAATACTGCCGTCCAGATACTGCTTACGGGTAATATGCACCTCACCCACCACAGACGTCTTCAAAAGCAGGGCAATCTCCATTGAAATCGTCAGCGCTTCCCTGTTCAGAAGAAATGGCGGTGTATCGTCAAACTCATATGTACAAGCCGTATTGTTTTGCAGGCGATAAAAAATATTTTTCCGGGTCTTGAACTCCATCAACGCCGTACCGTCATATTCCCCCAACTCACTCAACGTGGGTCGCATATGACGGACAATCTCGGCATCGTATTCTTCAGGGCCCTGGTAATGCCCTGAAGGACAACGACAAAAGAGCTTCTTCTTTGTTTTCAACTGTTGGTGAATCTCCAAACCGCACTTGAATCCCATTGACCGATAGCATTCGTCAGTCGCCTCTTCCCTGGGTACAAAACCGACATCCGTCCTGCTTCGGGCAAAGTTTTCATCAGGGGAAACAGATTTTTTCATTCCAATCCTCACTTGACCTGTTCGAAATAATTCCGGGCATACAAACTGTTTTTCCCACATCAACTATTCCCATAGTTATAATTATAACATGCAATCAAAAAGAAGAATTTCATCCTCCTTTTTTCGCCCGCCTGTTGCTTATCTGTTATTGTGTGTTTTTCTTCTTACCCACATCACTTGACTTGTAGCGTTTCCCACCACAGTCCGTCCTTTGCGTTTCTTTTGACTTGCGGAGGCTTTTCTGGTAATTTTCTCCATATCTTCGTTTGGAAGATTCTGGAGGAGAAATGAAAAAGATTGTGGTTCTCGCCAAACAGGTCCCGGATACGGCAAACGTCACAGGTGACGCAATGAAGCCGGACGGGACTGTCAACCGGGCGGCGCTTCCCGCCATTTTCAACCCGGAAGACCTGAATGCCCTGGAAATGGGGCTGACAATCGGCGAAAAACTCGGGTTTGAAGTACATGTGGTTACCATGGGGCCGCCGAAAGCGGTGGAAATTCTGAAGCACGCGCTCTACATGGGTGCAGACAGGGTCTGGCTGATTTCAGACCGCCGGTTTGCCGCTGCTGATACGCTGGCAACTTCTTATGTGCTGGCAAAAGCGGTGGAAAAGCTGGGAGATGTGCAGATGGTGCTGGCCGGACGCCAGGCCATTGACGGGGATACTGCCCAGGTAGGCCCCCAGGTCGCGGAAAAAATTGATTTTAATCAAGTTACATATGTTACTGAGCTGAAAGAAATCAATAGTGGCCATGTGGTGGTGGAACGGGATGGCGAAACCCGCTCAGAAACGATCCGCACGGGCTTTCCGGTTCTACTGACGGTTACGGCTGAAGCCAACACGCCTCGTTTTGCAAACGCGGCCCGGATGTTGCAGTTTTTCCGCGCGGGACTGGAATCGGATTTCCAGGAAGAAAATCTGGGGGACGCGAAGGCAAATAACTGGATTGTCCCCACCTGGACACTGGATGATATGGGCTTGGACCCGGCGCGTTGCGGCTTGAACGGAAGTCCAACTAAGGTGCACAAAATCAAGAGCATTACGCTGAAGGGCACAGACCTTCAGTTGTTCAACAGAGATAAGACCGGTATCCAGGAAATGGTCCGCAATATTGTTAAAGATTATGTTGAGGTGGAGAGATGAAGACAGCAGTTTTTGTTGAAAAAAATCCCCTCACCAACCGGCTCCGGGATGTCAGCATGGAGCTGGCGTGGAAGGCCCATTCACTGATGGCCGAGCATAGCGGCGAGGTGGTCGGTCTTTTTGTAGGGGATCAGTTGCCGGAGGACACGGAACGCTTGTTTCAGTACGGTATGGATAGACTGATCCAGTTTACCTCATCAGAGCTGAACCACCTTCATTCCACCGCATTCAAACATATCCTGAAAGCCATGATTGAAGCGGAAGAACCGGATTTTGTGCTCTTCGGCGCCACTCATACCGGCCGGGACGTAGCCCCCCTGGTTGCCTCTGCCATGAAAACCGGATTGACTGCGGACTGCACCCAGTTGTACGTGGATGATTTCAAGGACAGCGGAAAGATTCTTTATCAGGTACGACCTGCATTCGGCGGCAATATTCTGGCAACCATTGTGACACCGGAACACCGGCCCATCATGTCCACTGTCCGGGAAGGGGTCATGCTGCTGCCGGAAAAGGGACTGGATCGGAAACCGAACATTACAACCTTTGATGCAACCGTGCAACCGGAGTGGATTCGAAGCAAATTTCTGTCCACTGTGGCAAAGGTTTCCACCATCAATTTCCAGGCCGCCAACACGGTTGTGGCGGGCGGTGCCGGTGTCGGAAGCCGGGATAATTTTAAACTTGTATTTGACCTTGCCCATGCTTTAGGCGCCGAAGTGGGTGCCAGCCGGGCAGCCGTGGACTTTGGTTTTGTAGATAAGGAACGGCAGATCGGCCAGACCGGTTCCGTCGTTCGTCCGAAGCTCTACATTGCCTGCGGTATTTCCGGTTCAGTACAGCACCGGGCCGGCATGGAAGATTCGGCCAAAATTGTGGCAATTAACACAGATCCCCAAGCTCCCATCTTTGGCATTGCTCACATGGGAATTGTCGGTGACATGAAGGAAGTGATTCCCACTATGATCAAATACCTGAAGGAGGAAGCACAATGAGCAACTACTACGACTCAAGCCGCAAACTCCATTTTTCCCAATTGTCGTTGGAGCCTGTGGTTCGGGACCTGGAACACGGGTTTGAACAGAAAAACTCCCATTCCCTCGGGTCAATGGAAGAGGCCCTGAGATGGTACAATATGCTGTTGGACAATGCCGGTGAAATCGCCGGGGAGTTTATCGCTCCACGTGCGGAAGCGGTGGACGAACAGGGCTGCCGGTTGGAAGACGGTGTCGTATCATGGGCACCGGAAACACAGGAAAACATGGACATGCTGGCACAGGCCGGCTACATGGGCGCCATGCTGGAACGTCGATTCGGCGGCCTGGCCATGCCGGTGAGTGTCAATAACATCATTGTAGAAATGATCAGCCAGGCGGACGCTTCCCTGATGAACCTTTACGGCCTTCAGGATATTGCGGTAACCCTGCAGAAATTCGGTTCGGAAGAACAGAAACAGCGGGTATTGCCCCTGTTTGCGAAGGGAGAAGTGTCCGGCGCAATGGCATTGACCGAACCAGACGCCGGGTCCGATCTTCAGGCCGTAAGCCTGAAAGCCATTGAAAAAGACGGCAAATGGTACCTGGACGGGGTAAAGCGGTTTATCACCAACGGTTCCGGTGATGTATTGCTGGTATTGGCCCGGTCTGAGCCTGACACTACCAGCGGACGCGGTCTCTCCATGTTTCTCTGCGAAAAGAGTCCGGAAATTGTCGTTCGACGTATTGAAAATAAACTGGGTATCCACGGTTCTCCCACCTGTGAACTGCAATTCAACATGGCAGCGGCAGAATTGGTGGGGAAACGTAAATTCGGGCTCATCAAGTACGTGATGAGCCTGATGAACGGCGCAAGGCTGGCGGTTTCCGCCCAGGCCATGGGAATTGCCCAGGCCGCCTACGAAGAAGCGGTGGCCTATGCCAATGAACGGGAACAGTTCGGCAAACGTATTGTGGAAATCCCGGCTGTCTACCAGATGTTGAAGCAAATGCAGGGGGAAATCGAAACCGGCCGGGCGTTGCTTTACCAGACCGGCCTCGCTGTAGATATGATGGAAATTTACGAACGGAAGGCAGAGGCGGGTGAAAAGGTTAAGACTGAGCTGCGGGCGACAACCGCCCTTGCTGATTTCCTGACGCCCCTTTCCAAATTCACCCTCTCAGAACTGGCCAACCGGGCCGCCTATGACTCTCTTCAGATTCACGGCGGCGTCGGCTACATGAAAGATTTCAAAGTGGAACGCCTCCTTCGGGATGCCAGGATCACCAATATTTATGAAGGCACGACCCAGCTTCAGGTTGTGGCAGCCATTGGTTTCATCGTCAAGGGACTCTTTGAAAAGGAAATGGAAGCGGTTCGAACAATGAAACTCACCGATCTGAAAACCGAACAGAAAAAGGTGGTTTCACTTCTGGACAAAATGCTGGCTGCCGTATCCGCTGTACACGAAATGACAAGCCCGGACTTCCGCGATTATGCCGCCACTTATCTGGTGGAAATGGCATCCATTCTGTACCGGCTGAAGCTGTATCTGCCCATTGCGGATCAAAACCCGGACAGGCAGGAAATTTTGAAATTTTTTCTTATGGAATCCGATGTCAGAATCAACTATCTGGAAAACCGAATTCTCCATCTGAAAGAACAATATGGAGACAATATTGACCGTTTGAAAGACGATTTCCTGAAATAAATCTTAGCCCTGTTTCCGGTACCAGACCGGGAACAGGGCCTTTCGAATATTCAAAGCATCTTCTTTTTTTATCAAACAATTCAAAAGTTATTTATACCTTGCCACAGATGAAGGATTTGCGCTCGGGACCGGATTTTGAAATAATGGGGCCATGAAGAAAGAAACGGAACCGGCGCTTTCTACAGCTGTACCGGAAAAGATTCTGGTGATTCGCCTTTCCGCAATTGGGGACGCGGTGCGGACAGCCCCGGCTGTTTATGCAGTTCGAAAAACATTCCCCGACGCTGTAATTCACTGGCTGGTGGAAGATCGATGCGCCGACATCTTGACCGACTTCCCGGTGGTTGACGGACTGAAACTGGTTCCCAGAAGAATCTGGAAGAAAATGGGGATTCTGAAACGCATCCCCTCCTTTTTTCGTTTCATCGGGGAACTTCGCAGGGAAAAGTATGATCTCGTAGTGGACTTTCACGGTATCCTGAAAAGTGGCCTGTACGGACGGCTCAGTGCTTGCAAGCGGCGGGTCGGCTATCCGAAGGATATCGCGAAAGAATGGAATACCCTGTTTACAAATGAGAAAATCCCCGCAGTATCCAGTCCTCTCTCCCGCTACACCCGCAATTTCCTCATGGCCCGTTATTTTGACGTAGACGTAAAAGAAGTAAACCCCGGCCTTCCCATCTCATCTGATGACAAACAAATGGCGCAGGAATTTCTTACGAAATACGGGATCGGGTTACAATCCGCTGTTTTTCTCTACCCCGGCACATCGGCACGGGGACGGTACAAACGATGGGCACCGGAAAATTACGCGAAGCTCTCAGACATGATTCAGTTGAAACTTCAGATGCCGGTACTTATAGGCTGGGGGCCCGGCGAAGAGGGAATTGTGGATCAATTGATGGAAAGCGCCAGTGAAGCTCCGGTGATACTGCCCACCACCACCATGAAAGAGCTGGCGGCATTTATCGGCGCTTCCCGTGTTTTTATCGGTGGCGATACCGGCCCCATGCACATCGCTTCCCTGATGGGAACACCGGTGGTGACCATCTTCGGGCCGTCCGACCCCATTGTCAACGAACCGGCCCGGTTCACTCCCTTCAGAATTGTCACCGCTACCGTGGACTGCTCCCCCTGTCGCAACAAAAAATGCAACCACCTTAAATGTCTCACCGCAGTCACACCGGATATGGTAATGGACTCTCTGAAAGCTGTGCTTTCAGAGCAGAACCAAGGTTGAGTAAAAAAAGAAGTGTTCCGTGTTCTGACCGGAAAGACAGGGAACAGACCAAGCCGTGTTTGCCCTTTGTATTTTTCTTCATTTAACATTCGGCGCTTTGCGACGCGTGCGCCTACGCCCACTCTTTCACAATGAAGCAATCACTTGGAAAGCGGAGGGGTTTTCAATAATCGCCACGATTTCCTTTGCAGCTTGTTCCGGGGATTTCAGCGAGCCGGATGATTTGTATGCAGCAAAATTATCCACAAGGGGAAATTGTTCCGGGGTTAAGTCCCGGATACCCCTCTGCATATCTGTTTCAATAATCCCCGGCGCCACAGAAATTACCTGGAGATCCGGTCGTTTTTCCTCGGCAATTGTCCGGGAAAACATATCCACACCGGCTTTGGCCGCGCAGTATGCCCCCCAGCAGACAATGGGAAAACGGGCGGCGCCCGAAGAAATATTGACAATGAGCTTCGGGTTCGGGGACGTATCGGCCCACCGGAGAAACTCATTAGTTAATACCAGCGGGGCGGTCAGATTAACTTGAATGTTATTCTCAATTTCATCACCGTTCAGGTCACCGGTTTTCCCCACGGGTGGCAATACTCCGGCATTGTTAACCAGTACAACCTTCTCGTTTCCTCGTACATCAATTTTTAAAAGCATTTCCGCCACTACCTTTCCCGCCTGAACCGGTGAGGCGAAGTCTGTTGCCAACACCTGCGCTTCTCCCTGCAGAACACTCTTCAGAGATCTCAGGGCTGCCTCATTTCTTGCGATCAGTAGATATGACGCTTTATCTCCATAGCACGCATCCAATTCCGCCACAATAGCCCGGCCGATTCCCCTTGTTGCCCCGGTTATCAGAAAGAAAATCATCACTTCCTCCTTCATTTTTTCTTCATTATACCCTGTACAGAAATTTATCTGATTTTTTTCATTGAAAATCCTCCGATTTTTCTATATATTAAGACCGCGTTATAAATAAATCTATAAGATTTTTTGCAGATTACTTGACAGGAACTATATTTTGTCTATATTGTCAGTGTAGAAAAAATGAAGGAGGACGGAAACATGGCAATTACCAAATATAACCCCATCCGTGAAATGGTGGGACTGAGCAACAGTCTGAACAGGATGTTCGAAGAAATGAGCGGGTTTAACACAGACACTGAAATCACCGGTTCCTGGGCGCCGGCAGTTGATGTCTCCGAGTCCGAAAACGCAATTGAAATCAAGGCGGATTTACCAGGCATGACAGAAAAGGACATTGACGTAACGGTTGAAAACAACACGCTGACTATCAAGGGGGAACGGAAGTTTGAGAATGAGGACAAGCGGGAAAACTACCATCGGATTGAACGACAGTACGGATCTTTCTATCGCTCATTTCAGTTACCCAACACAGTGGATGTGACCAGAATTAACGCCAATTTTAAGAACGGTATCCTGGAACTGGCGCTGCCCAAGCGGGAAGAAACAAAACCCAAAAAAATCTCAATCAACGTCAAACAGAAGTAAAGTCACACAACCGGACAATACATCCTGGAAGGCCCGTCACCCCCCGACGGGCCATTTTTTTGCGGCCATACCAACCATAGTGGTTTGTGACTGGTAATATGTAATAAGCGAGAGAGATAACAGACGGCACATCCGTTCCCTATCTTTATGAGTCACAAGTTACAAGTCACTATTTACTTTTTTCTGTTTATTGTGGGGCAAGGAGGGATAAGGTTGAGAAAAAATGGAGAATGGTTATCTGGTTCCTTTCCCTCGTACACTCGCACATTCACTCACACTTCTTTGCGGAACTATCCCTGTCCCCAGTAGCGGCGGGCACCAAACCAGGGTTTGAAAGTGCCGAAGCGGGACAAGAGACTGGCACCCATGGCTCCCAGTACAAGAATCAGGGTACCCAGAACACCGACAAATCCCAGCCACGCCAGCACTTCGTAAATCACCAGCCCGGTGGCCATCTGTACCAGGCCCGGCATGGGTGTTTTCAACATCCGCTTCCAGACCATCTCACCGAGGAACTGAAACACGGTGAGTACCGAGAACAGATAAAGTGCAATACCGAATACGGCCACTGCAATAAGCAGGAATATCCCCACCACAACCTGAATCAGGACAAAAGAAAGAACAGACAGGATAACCAGGATCGCTGCGGTGTAGATTCCCAGCAGAATGGCGCGGACAAAATCATCGGCAAATTCAAAGGCATTCTCCCGGATATGCTCAGGGAAAAAGTAAAAGCCGAAACCAATAGCAAGGAGCCAGAAAAGGGTGGAAATCAGCAGGAGTGCGGTGTGGTTACGCTTCAGTACACTGGCAAAAACGACAGATGTTCCCGCCACATGGGAAGTTTCGTCCACAAGCAGCTCCCCTCCTACCACTACAACATCGCCGGTAACCGTCCCGCAGCTAAGGTGTACATCGCCTCCTATTACAGATACATTGCCGACCAGTTTGCTGCTGATCTGAACGTCGCCGCCAATAACCAGCATATCACCGGTGGCACCCTTGTCCACAATCACCGGCTGAGCCGGGTAAAAATAGAACTTTTTAACCGTTCCCGCATGGGCCGACACCGCCGCCGCAATCATCAGCGTACAGACGATGAGGAAAACCCGCTTTAAAAAGCCCGAAACCATCATTATCTCCGATCCGATGATATTGCAAAAGCCGTTTTGTAAAAAACAAAACAGAGGGCCAGAAATGCCCCACCGGCGAAGCCAGGCGCCATGCGTCCCATTGGCAGTGCTCCAAAAAGAACGGCGGAAATATTGTGGACAACGGTGTAGAGCGATGTCCCAAAATCAGCAAGGGACCGGACCAAAACAGTGGCCTGACCCGCCACAACGGTCACGTTCCCGCCAAGTAGCACTCCCACGAGGGCGGCCACCAGCAACACCGCAGCACCGTACACGCCCCAGGCAAGCCGCGACCGCCGTCTGGCCGCCACCTCCCGCATCACGGTTATTACAAAATGGGCCGGGGCATTGACCTTCGGCACATCACAAAGAGCTTCAGTAATGGCCCGGTCTTCTTTTACTGCCAACGCACAACCTTTACACGTTGCCAGATGTGCCTCAAAGTGCCTTTTCTCTTGGCCTTCCATTGCATCTGTCAGATAGTCTTTCAGTCCTTTACATTCTTTCATATTTCACCTTCCAGGATTTTTTTCAACATCTTTCTGGCGCGAAAGATCCGGTTCTTCACCGTACCCAGCGGCAGGTCCGTAATCTCCGCTATTTCTTCGTAACTGATCTCTGTCACATGATAGAGCACGATAACCTCCCGGTACTCCGACGGCAACTGCTGGATAGCGTCTCCCAATAATGTTTTGAGGCGGCCGTCTTCCAGTGTTTCCAACGGCGAACTGCCATTAGATTTGTACTGGGGTGTGTAATCCTCATAGTCGCCCTCCATTGAAACCACCGCCACCTTCCTTTTCCGTAGAAAATCGATGGTTCGGTTGGTGGCAATGCGGAACAGCCAGGTGGAAAAACGGTACTGACGGTTAAAGCCGGCAAGGGAAACGTAGCTCTTAATGAATACGTCCTGCGCCAGCTCGGTGGCATCCTCGTAGTTGCCGACCATGCGAAAGATGAAGTTAATGATCGGTTTCTGGTACCGATTTACCAGCGCCTCATACCGATCCACGTCACCTTTCAGCACCGCGTCTATGACCTGAAGTTCCTCAGTCACATCCATAAATACGTTTCCCCGTTTCCTTTGTTTCAATACCGACTGTATGTTTCTTTCAACAAACAGGCGTCATCCTGAAGATTCGGACTCTCACAGGTTACCACACCGCCCACATTCCAGCTTTTCAATACCTGCAGAATCTCCGGGTAATTGAGGTCTGACTCCGCAAGATTCAAATGGTTCTGTTCCCCTTTCGGGCCGTAGGCAATTCCGGCCATATGAAAGTGCATGTGGGAAAGAGCATCCTCTCCCAGCGCCCGTACCACCTTCCCCAGTACGAATTCTGTTTCTTTCGCAGAATTGTACCGGCCGATGGAACGGGCGTGGAGATGGGCAAAATCAATACACACCGACATATTCGCCTGCCCCTTTACCACCTGAAGCAGTTCGCTCAGCGAACCGAATTGGGATGCTTTTCCCGTGGTTTCCGGTGCAACCTGCGGCATTCCCGGCCCCCTTTCGTCCTCCATAATTTCCGATAGCCGTTCCCGGATACTATTCAGCACCTGTTTCGGTTCCTGTTTCAGGTAAAAACCGGCATGAAAAGTCACAGAAAAAGCTTCCATTACCCGTCCCGCCTGAATGGTCCGTTTTATCCGCTTGATACTGGCTTCCAGTTTTTCCGGTTCCACGGCATTGAGGTTAATATAGTACGGGCCATGGCAAGTCAGAACAATTCCCTGTTCACGGGCCAACTGTCCCACTTCTTCTGCCCGGCTGTCTGACATCCGTACTCCGTAAACAAACTCCACCTCAAGGGAATCCAGTCCCCGTTTCTTCAAGAGTTCAATCCCTTTCTCGTAAGATTTCACGCCATTTGGGATCCCGGCTGTTCCGAACCTAAGCATCCTGTTCCATTGAATGACGAAATCGGGCAAGCAGTTCCGGAGAAAGAGACGTTCGCTGAAGGTTTCGCCCCACCACCAGATGGCTGGTAATACCCTCGGCAACCGGTTCTTCTCTGGAATTTTTAATCCTGTAACGAAACCGGACAAGCCTGGCAGTAAATTTTTCCGCCACCGTCTCAATAGATACCTCTTCATCAAAAAAAACAGGTCTTAAATAACGGATGGTCATTTCCGCCACCGCCATATTGAACCCAGCGGCTTCCACCTCGCTGTACGGAACGCCCACCATCCGGCACCAGTTTACTCGCCCGGCTTCCAGCCAGTTTACGATGGCACCATGGTGAGCCACTCCCATCTTGTCTGTTTCGCCATATCGAACCCGGATTCGAGTCTCACACTTGTGCATTTCTCCCCCTGTCCTCTCTTTTTCATCCCGAATTTTATCATAAGAAGCGGGTACCAGAAAAAGTGCGAGTGAGCGTGCAAGTGTACGAGGGAAAATCCTGAACATTGGTCAATGACCATGCACGGCCTGACCCTGATTTCTTTCGCGCACACTCACGTTCACTCGCACCTTCTCATCTGCCCCCTACTCCTGCGCCAACGCTTACTCTTTCTTAAATGGATAGTTCAATGGTACAATCGTTGCAATGTTGACAGATTGTCTGAAAGAACAGTTGCAAAAGGGGAGACAACGAATGAAAAGAACAAAGAGTAAACACAATTTGTATTTCCGGGTTCTGCAGGGTATGGTCCTTGGACTCATGATATTCGTGCTGGCTGTTCCAGCCGCGTGGGCAGGAAAAAAACGAGCTTTCGGGACTAAAAGAGTGTTGAGCCATGCCCTGAAGGGAGAAGTTTTCCTGATTCCAAAGGGGATACGGCGATTGCGCAGCATTCGCTGGCAGTCTCCGGTCGGCACGATTTACGCCGAAGAACTGGACATTCCCAAACGGGATTTCCGGGAAGGGTTTCCCGGTATTACCGACCGGTTTGAGTGGTTTGCTATCCGATACACCGGTTCCTTCCACGTAATGGAAGAAGGTAAATACCGATTCCGTCTCCGCTCCGATGACGGATCCCGGCTCTACATTGACAATCGCCTCGTGGTGGACAACGACGGTGCCCATCCTGCCCGCACAAAGAACGGCCGGGTCCGCCTTTCTGAAGGCAATCACACTATCCGGGTGGAATATTTTCAGGGACCCAAATTTTCAGTTGCGCTTCAACTCTGGATTCTGCCACCGGGGGGACGAGCTATCATTTTTCGTTTGGACAAACCGGTGGGAAGAGGAAACTGTCCCTTCGGCAATGTTTGGGAAACCGGGAATGATACACTTACCGGTACCCTGTACGAAGTTCCCCACACTTATTCGCTGCGCCCCGGACGTTCCCGTGGCGGGAAAATTCTCGGCACACTTTATACCAATAAGCTGGATATCCGGACCGGTCATTTTGACAAGGGGTTTCCTTTCATTACCGAGCGCTACAATTGGTTTGTGATTCGTTATCGCGGACATTTCTCAGTACCTGAGGCTGGTGAGTATACATTTTCCGTACGGGCCGACGATGGTGCCATTGTATACGTGGACGGACAGATGGTGGTGGACAACGGTGGTATGCATGCACCGCGTACCCGTTCCGGCCGGGTTAATCTGTACCCGGGCGATCACGATATCCGTGTGGACTATTTTCAGGCCACAGGCCGGGTGGCTCTCCAGCTGTTTATCACACCACCCAAGCGGGATCGTATGGCCTTTGTCCCCGGTACCCTTATTCTTCCGGCTCTTCCTGTTGTGCCCACTCCGGCACCCGGGCCATCAAACCTCATTTCAACCCAGCAGCCTACGTCCGATACAGCTGTTCTGAAGGAAAAACAGGGGCTTGTGGATTTTGTTTCCCAGGGCGAGACCTTCCAGGGAGACGGATTTCCGGATTCTCATATCGAAATGGATATCCCGAACCCATCCTCAATCAAATGGATTTCGGTGGAAAACACAGACGGTTTCCCCTCCCGCTGGGATACGATTCCTGGAAACAAGGGATGGGCACTGGCAGTAGTCATGGACGGATTGCGCCGAAACCGGACGGACGGAAGCGTTTATTTTTCCACTCCCCGCCCGCACTGTCGCCTGGATTTGTACATGCAGGACAACGGCTCCATCTCCGCCGGATTGACCCGGTATGCCGTGTCAGTCGGCCTTTCAAACGGTACTGTTCTGACCTTTCCCGTCCAGTAGGGATAGCAAAGAACAGTGCAAGTGAAAGTGCACGAAAGAAAAATTGGGTTACTTGCAGAGCAGGTATCATGACTTGTAAAGAAAAACCAGGGAATTGGCAATAAACGATCAATGGCCAATTCCCTGTCTTTTCCCCAACTCATCACCCTTCGCCCTATCCAAAACCATTCGCGGTGGTAAAGCTACCAAAAAGTATGCATTTTCTCGACCTTCTGCGCTATACTGCCGGTATGAGTGAGCGTTCATTCACTATTCATGAAATAGAGGGCTACATCGCATCAATTTTTCTGGTTGAATCGGAAGAAGGGCTTTTGCTACTGGACGGTGGTTGTCGGGGAGATGCTGCACGGATAGAGACATTCATCACAGAAACCCTGCACAGGCCCATACAGGATTTGCGCCTGATGCTGATCAGCCACATGCACCCGGATCACGCGGGAGGCGCCCCGGTTTTGAGACGGAAATTCGGGATTCCAATTGCAGCCCATTATCTTGTCGACAATTGGTATCGGGGCTGGCGGGGTTGGCTTCAGAACCGTGTA
>JAADJC010000091.1:23769-38025 GCA_013151025.1 Acidobacteriota bacterium | reverse complement strand
TCGGCACCTGGCCCAATTTTCTGCCCGTAGAAACGGTAAAAAAAGAGAACCGGTGAGATATCCGCGAAAGATTCGCCCTGAATTCCCACTGAAAGATGGAGATGTATTGCCCGGGTTTCCGGACTGGGAAGTGCTGGTTCTGCCCGGACATACTCTATTTGACAGTTGTTTTTTCAATCGCCGTGAATCAATTTTCTATGCCGCAGACATGACGTTGTTCATAAATGGGAAATTCATGCTGCCTTTCCCTATTCCCTTTCCGGAAAAAATGCGGGCTTCATTGAATCGTCTTGCAGGACTGAAAACAGACACCCTGCTTCTGGCCCACGGCGGGAAGATCTCGGGAATGGATTTCCCGGCGCTGATGAAAACTATGGGTGAGCAGGTGGGGAAAATCGACAATCCGATATTCCAACGTCTGAAACCTTTTACTTCCATCGGCCCGGAAATAAGAAAAGACCGACGCCGACACCGTAGCTGATAACAGGACCTGATTTCTTTTTTATGAGTTCCATTGACCGGAACCGTTGGTTATGCTATATTTTCATCTGTTCTGTACAAAGGAAAGCCATGGCATCAGTAAAGAAAAGTAAGATTCTCGAAAAAGCGGACAAGTTCATCCGGCAAAAGAAATTGAAACCGGCAATTGATGAATTGCTGCGTTATGTTCAGGCGGCTCCGGATGACTTGGAACTGGTAAACATCATCAATAAGATTGGGGATCTTTTTGCCCAGATGGGTAACCGGGAAAGCGCCATTGAATATTTTCAAAAAAGCGTAGATAACTATATTCGGGAAGGCTTTTTTACCAAGGCGATCGCTATCCTGAAAAAAATCCTCAGAATGGACAAGGAAAATATTCGTGCCCTCGAACAACTGGCTGAACTGTACACCCAGGAAGGCATGGTTCAGGATGCCAAACGACAATACCTTGAAATTGCTGAAAAATATAAAAAAGAGGGGCTGACCAAGCGAGCGCTGGAGTCTTATAGAAAAATCGTGGACATGGATCCCGGCAATGTCGGTTCCCGGATGAAACTGGCGGAGTTGTTCAACTCTGAGGGAATGCAACAGGAAGCCATCGAGCAATTGATTACCTTGGCCAAAACCCTTCGGGACAAGGGGAAATTGGATGAAGCAGAAAAAATCCTGCTGAAAACCCGTAAACTGGACATTCCTGATCCGGTAGTGGACATTACACTGGCCAAGGTTCTGGTATTGAAAGGCGAATTGGAAAAAGCTGAAAAGGTTCTGGAGATTGCGTCTTCGCGGTTCACCCGGAACCCCATGATTCTGGAACTCCTGGGCGACATCAAAATGGAGAAGGGGGACTTCGACGGGGCACTGAAACTGCTCAGTCAGGTTTTCCAGATTGACAGCACCAGGGACAAGGCTCTCCGGGAACTGGTGGCCCGTTTTCTGGGTAAAAAATTATATGCAAAGGCATGGAAAGCTGCCCAACCTCTCCTGGATCGCCTGGTCCGAAATGAGGAATACGACGAGGCAATCTCTCTGCTGAAAAGCATTACCTCCAAGGCGGAACACTTCGCGCCGGCAATTCAGAAATTGGCTATTCTCTACGAAAAAAACGGGGAGAAAGTGTTTCAGATTTCAGCTCTTGAGAAACTGACCAACGCTTACAAATTGGATGGAAATGTAACCGGCGCCGAAAAAGCACTGAAGCAACTTGTCCAACTGGATCCTATGAACTACGATTACAAATCTGCCCTGAAAGACCTGGGAAGCAGTTTTGCAGGTGAGACCGAACCGGACACCACCACAAAGACACCGGCGCAACCGGATGAACCCGAAACTCTGAATATGGAAGAAACCCGACAACAAGTCCGGGGCTCCGTTGCCGAAGCAGAGATGTATGTGGAATACGGCCTGAAAAAAAAGGCGTACAAACTTCTTAACAAGCTCCTTCAACAGAACCCCTTTGACATCCGGGCAAACCGGATATTTTCAGAATTGTGTATTGAGCGGGGAGAAATTGCCAAGGCGTCCAAATGCTATCTGAGCATGGCTGAAACTTACCTGAAAAAAGGGAAAATTGAAAAAGCGGAAAAAGTCCTGGATAAATCTGACCGTCTGCTACCGGGTTCTGCTTCATATCTGCGAAAAATGTTGGCCACTTACCAACTGGATGACAGTCTGGAAACGGACGAAGGCATGACTTTTCTAGAGCTGTCTGACTTGGAGGAACCTTCCCTTCTGGATTCCGGACAGGTTGAATCCATTGCGGAATCGATCGAAATTGACGCCGAAGATATGACTGATTTCAGCCGTGCTGAAGAGGACCAGGGTTCTGTATCGGAAGATGTTCTGTTTGCGGAAAGTGTGGATGAAGCCGGTGTGGGAAAGCTTGTTCCTTCGCCTGCCAATGAAATTGAACTGGAATTACCCGCAAACACCATGGATCTTTCCGAGACGGCACCTTTTGACACACTGGAGATTGGAGATTTGACTGTTAACGAATCTTCACTTGACCTGGAAGAACCGGAAGAAATGGATCTGACTGAGGAAGATAGTGTAATTCTGGATACTCTAAGCTCAGAAGAACACCCGCTACCAAATTTTAACGACGTGGGACTTGATCTTGAGGAAGTGAAAGAAGAAAAGGCGACTGAGGCCACCCGGGTTACCGGAACCGCCGCCGACCTCACCGATGAGCTGCAGGAAGTGGACTTCTATCTGTCCCAGAACATGGTGGAAGAGGCCCGGGACATCGTCCGAACCCTGGAGCTGGATCATGCCGGACATCCGGAACTGGAAAAAGTTAAACGGGAAGTTGAAACCGCAGCCACTATGGAACTTGGCACAAAGAAAGATGCCCAGACCCCGCTGGAAGAAATACTTCAGGACGAATTCATTGACCTCCAGGCGGAGTTCGGAGAAGATCTGGAAATGTTCTCAGACAATACCGAACTCACAGACAAACAGGCCACCGAACAGGTCAAATCACTGGATGAATTGTTCTCCGAATTCAAGAAAGGTGTGGAGCAACAGATTGACCAGGAAGACTATGAAACGCACTACAACCTGGGAATCGCATACAAAGAAATGGGCCTTAACAACGAATCCATTGAAGAGTTTGCAAAAGCCTCCCATGATGACGGACGATTTCTTGATTGCTGCTTCATGATTGCCAATGTCTATGAGGAAATCGGGGAAGTTGACCAGGCGCTGGAATGGTTGGAAAGTGGTGTCAGTCGCGCGGAAGCCGACGGCCGGGACGTCAAGGCTCTTCTCTACGAAGCGGGACGCGTTCTGGAAGCCGCAGGGCAAGCTGACCGGTCAAAAGAGTACTACCGGAAAGTATACGATATTTTCCCCAAATTCAGAGATGTCGCCAAAAAACTCAAATAGCATTAAATAAAAGAAATTACCAAACGATAAACCCTTTTTTACGGGAAATAAGCCTTTTTACCAAACTCGAATTGAATCCCAATTCCTGCTTTCGGAACAAAATACACATCTCGACGTCATCGTGATACAATCTTTTTGGACCGTGGGGGTGCTCGCAGGTGTCGGAGAGAAAGCCGGTAACAGCGGGCTGAGAACAAACCCCTGGAACCTGAACCGGGTAATGCCGGCGCAGGGAACGGCGGAATGAATTCAGTTTTAACCAGCCGTTCCCCCACGGGAACGGCTTTTTTCATTCCCCGCACGTTTCCACAGTCGAGAATTTTTCATTTGTTCCGAAGGAACAGGGAGGTTTTGATGAAACGACTCGTGGTACTGACACTCCTTTTCTCTTTTACACTGGCGGCAAATGCCGCCTCCATTAACGGACGGGTGATGGAAAAAGCGAACGGGGAACCGATTTCCGGCGCAACGGTAACACTACTCCCAGCCGGACGTATCGTGATTACAACAGATAACGGCTATTTCCATTTCTTACAAGTACCGGCTGAAGCCCGAATTCTGGTGCAGGCACCGGGGTATCGTACCCGAACCCTTGCGGTGCCCAACACTGCCACCACTGTTCCCTGGATTGTCCGACTTTCCCCGGTCCGCGTATCCGAAGCCATTACAGTAGAGGCTACCCGAGCAATAGAACGGGAAACACCGATTGTATTTACTAACATTGACTCACAGAAAATTCGGGAAGAACATACTACGGAAGACATTCCTATGCTGTTATCGGGATTGCCCAATGTGTATACCTATTCCGATGACGGCAGTGGGATGGGATATTCCTACCTGAAAGTCCGAGGCTTTGACCAGAACCGTATCGGTGTCATGATCAACGGCATTCCCCTCAACGATCCGGAAGATCACCAGGTTTACTGGGTGGATATGCCGGATTTTGCAGAATCATTGGACAGTATACAGTTTCAGCGGGGCGTCGGTTCTTCCCTTTATGGTGTGGATACCTTCGGCGGCTCCCTGAACCTGCTCACGGGAAACGGGAGAGGGGAATTTTATGATTTTTATGCAACTGCAGGCAGCTTCAACACCTGGAAAACTGGTGTTACCGCAGAAATTCCCCTTGAAAACGACCGCTACCATATTTCATTCCGGGTATCTCGCCTGGTTTCCGACGGCTACCGTGACAACTCCGGCGTCCGCCAGTGGGCTGGATATTTTTCCATTGCAAAGTCAGGGGAAAAATCATATACCCGGTTTATCATGTACACCGGAAACGAAATCGCCCACGCCGCGTGGGAAGCATCTCCGGAAAGCGTCCTCAAGGTGAATCATCACGACAACCCCATTACCTACCCAAACACCGTAGACAATTTCAGTCAGCCCCACTATGAGCTACACCATACCATTATGCTGAACGAAAACACCTACTGGAAAAACAGCCTTTTCTACATTCACGGACGAGGCTATTATGAGCAGTACAAGTCTGGCCGTGACTTGTACGAATATGGGCTTTGGCCCACAGAAGATGACGCGCCTGATGCCGACATTATCCGGCAGAAATGGGTAAAAAAGAACCAGTACGGCTGGATCAGTGAGATAGGCATTCACCACGGGAGCGGAGACCTGACAATCGGAACCTACTTCAGCTCCTATAATTCCCATCATTGGGGCGAAGTGGATGGCATTGTGGGCCTTGAAATCCCGGGATTTGAGCCCAATTTCGTTTATCATCGCTATTTCAGCGGTAAAAAATACGCAACAGTGTATGTCAATGAGCTTTATCGTCCCACCGATCGAATCACTTTGATGGCCAACCTTCACTACCAATATATGAGTTACGGCTTGGCCCAGCAGGGAGTGGGAAACTTCTCCGGCAGCCTCCTCAATGGCTTTCAGGTACGCTACCGGTTCTGGAACCCCCGTGCCGGTGTCAATATCAATCTCACTGACACAGTCAACGTGTATGCCAATATCTCCGCCGCCCATCGGGAACCGGCGGATTCAGAGTTGTATGACACCTGGTACGGACCGGATGACCTTGGTGTTACTCCGCTTTTTTCCCGGAATCAACCGGTGATGGAAAATGGACAGGTTGTCCGGGTTCGCTGGTTTGATCCGGAAGTCAAACCGGAAAAACTTCTGGACTATGAAACCGGCATCATCCGAACCACTGAGGCTATGACCCTTCAGGTAAACCTTTTCTGGATGGACTTTCAAAACGAAATAGTGTCTTTCGGCCAGGTAAATGACGACGGATTTCCCATCCGGGGCAATGCGGCAAAAACGGTCCATCGGGGGGTGGAACTCTCCGGCACATTTAAGTTCCCCGGTCATTTTCAACTGGACATCAACTATTCACTCAATGACAATTACTTTGACCGGTTCATCTTCCACGACTATAATTGGGACACAGGCCAGACAGTGGACGTGGACCTGTCGGGAAACACCATTTCCGGTTTTCCCCATACCATTGCAAACACGACCCTGTCCTGGCGGACAGATGTCGTAATCGCCGCAGTGCGATGGCAGGCATTCGGGAAACAGTACCTGGACAACACTGAAACTGCCGGAAGGACTATTCCCTCCTACAACATGGTCTCCGCCTGGGTACGATACAAGTTGCCCCGCATGGGCCGGCTCAAAAAACTTGAGCTCAACCTGAAGCTCAACAATATCCTCAACAAATTGACCTACACCGCCGGTTACTACGACGCCTGGGCAGGTGAAAATTACTACTGGCCCTCCGCAGGCTTCCACTTCACCTTCGGCATCCGGGCAAAATATTAAAGGCAAGGAGGGACAAGGTTGAATAAGGAAAAAGAAATAGGAAGTGATGGGTGATGAGTGACAAAAAAACAGAGAAGACACAACTCTTTGATTTTTCTGCCCCCCAACTTCAGCTTGCCCTGCTCGCAGGGCAAGCTGTGTGATAGCATAGAGCCATGAAGAAATTAGCGATTCTGTTTGCGAACGGGCAGGTTACTGAACGGGAAGTTACCATCGCAATGCAAACCACATTTGATCTTGTGGTAGCAGCGGACGGGGGCATTGTCCACGCAGAACGCTTCGGCTTTGTACCGGACGCTGTGGTGGGAGATTTTGACTCCCTGCCACCAGACAGTAAAAAGCGGTTTCAGAACACTCGCTTTATTTATCGCCCCTCCCAGGAGCAATGCGACCTGGAAAAAGCGCTGATTTTCTGTAAAAGTGAGGGGATTGCCGCCGTCACCCTCCTTGGGGCAACGGGAAAACGATTGGACCACACCCTGGGCAACCTCTCCCTCCTCACCCGCTACGACCGGAATCTTACACTCCGTATTCTCACGCCGGAAGCGGAGATATTCATTGTCCGGGAATGTCTGGAACTGGAAGGCGTGCCGGGGCAGGCCGTGTCCCTGATGCCCATGGGAGAAGCAACCCACGTCACCACCACCGGCCTGGAATATTCGCTTTCCGGTGAAACATTGGCCTTCGGGCAGCGGGAAGGCACCAGCAACGAATTCAGCAGCAAGCGCTGCACTATTTCTCTCACCGATGGTCTTCTCTTTGTGTTTCGCCTCTACCAGGAGAATTGACAGATGACGCTCCACCCGCTGGAAATCCTTCCGGTAGTTATCTACCTGATTTTGTTGCTTGTCCTGGGTTTTTCAGGAAAAAAGGGCGACGACAGTGAAGAAAATTTCATCGTCGGGGGCCGTACCCTGACCCTTCCCGCCTTTGTCGCCACACTGGTCACCACCTGGTACGGCGGCATCCTCGGTGTCGGGGAATTCAGCTACACCTATGGACTTTCCAACTGGGTGGTTTTCGGCCTTCCCTACTACCTCTTTGCCTTCATTTTCGCAATTTTTCTCGCCCCTCGGATCCGGAAGGACGGCGGCTTGTCCATCCCAGACAGACTCTATCGCAACTACGGCCCAACAGCGGGGAAAATCGGCGCTCTGTGGACACTGTTTATGGTACTCCCCGCTCCCTACGTCCTGATGATTGGCATTCTGATGATGGCAGTAACCGGTTGGCCTCTCTGGCTTTGCATTACACTGGGTACCGGTTTTTCCATGATCTACGTACTGTCCGGTGGATTCCGCTCCGTGGTCCGCACCGACAAACTCCAGTTTGTGCTGATGTTCGGCGGGTTCATCCTCCTCTTAACCGTCCTTGTACTCCGTTACGGCGGGCTAAACTTCCTTAGCACCCACCTTCCCGCCAATCACCTGAGCCTCACCGGCGGCAATCCGCCATCCTACCTGCTGGTCTGGTACTTTATCGCGTTGTGGACCTTCATTGACCCCGGCTTTCACCAGCGCTGTGACGCAGCAAAAACCCCGGAAACCGCCCGGCGGGGTATCCTGATCTCCATCGGTTTCTGGTTCGTCTTTGACTTTCTCACCACTGCCACAGGACTCTATGCCCGGGCACTACTCACCGGGCTGAAAACTCCGGCACTGAGCTACCCCCTGTTGAGCCACACCATACTGCCTCCTCTTTTCTCCGGACTCTTTCTCACCGGACTCTTTGCCACCATCATGTCCACCATCGACAGTCTGTCACTTTTGTCCGCCATCACCATCGGCCATGACATTCTCGGCCGGACAAAGACCGCAATCGGCCGGGTAAAAGCAGTGCGACTGGGACTGATCATCACCGCCATTCTCTCTATCCTCATTGCTATACTCCTTCCCTCTGTCATCCGCATCTGGTACGTCATCGGCACCCTCTTCATCCCTCCCATGTTGCTGCCGGTACTCTCCGTATACTTCCCCGCCATCGCCCCCGGCCGAAAATGGATAATCGCCAACCTCTTACTGGGCTTTCTCCTCCCCTTTGCATGGCTTGTTATCTCCGCAATTCAATCCACCTCCCTCGCCAACCTCCACAACTTTATGGGCATACAGCCCATGTTTCCCGGCCTTGCGGCTTCTGTCACGCTTTTTGCTGCGGGAGCAGCGGCGCGCCACCGTGAGGCCAGTGACTTGAAAAGACGATAATTTCCAACTTCCTGATTTTTCGCACCCGCACCCACACCCTACTCCCACTCTTTTATGGTATAGTGATGCCGATTTATATGTCTTCGCAGGAGGGGACTCATGGAACTGATGAACCAATTTAAAGAAAGAGCGAGAAAGGCCGGAAAAACTATTGTGCTGCCGGAAGGAATGGACGACCGTACACTGAAAGCCGCCCACACCCTTGTACAGGAAAGTCTGGCAAGCCCCGTGGTACTGGGAAACCCCGATGATATACAGAAACGTGCCGATAAACTGGGAATTGATATTAATTTTGAGGTTTTGGACCATCTGACATCCCCGGATTTTGACCGCTATGTTTCCTTTTATTTTGAAAAGCGGAAAGCCAAAGGGATTACCATGGATGAGGCCCGGAACATTATGAAAGACCCGCTGTTTTTCGGCGATATGATGGTGGAAAACGGCAAGGTGGTAGGCTCAGTAGCTGGAGCGACAAATACCACCGCCCACACTGTACGGGCGGCACTTCACATCATCGGCACCAAACCGGGGAGCAAGACGGTTTCAAGCTTCTTCCTGATGATTGCAAAGAATCCCGCTTTCGGTGAAAATGGCGCCATGCTGTTCGCCGACTGTGCCATTCTGCCGGATCCGACACCAATCCAACTGGCAGATATTGCCATCGACACCGCAGACAACTGCAGAAAGTTCCTCGAAGTGGAGCCAAGGGTGGCTATGTTGTCCTTTTCCACAAAGGGAAGCGCGGAGCATCCCCTCGTAGACAAGGTGAGGGAAGCCATGGATTACGTGAAAACCCGCCGCCCGGATATTGAGATCGACGGAGAACTCCAATTGGACGCCGCCCTTGTCCCTGCGGTGGGAGAAAAAAAAGCACCGGGCAGCCCGGTGGCGGGAAAGGCCAATGTGCTGGTTTTTCCGGATCTCAACGCCGCCAATATCGGCTACAAGCTGACCCAGCGCATCGGCGGTGCCGCCGCGATCGGGCCGGTACTCCAGGGCCTCGGCGCCCCCTGCAATGACCTGTCCCGGGGCTGCAGCGCAGAAGACATTGTAGATACTGCCGTTTTGACGATCATCCAGACCCTGTAACAGCAAACGAGTCAGGAGGAGGAGAAATGTCCCGATTCGACAAATTGAGAAAACAATACGAAGCGGATGCGGCGACATCCACGAAACGGTTTCCAGAACGAAAAGAAAAATTTGAGACCACATCCGGAATCCAACAGAAACGAACCTATACCCCGGCGGATTCGCCGGGGATTGATTATGCGGACAAATTGGCTTTTCCGGGGCAGTATCCTTATACCCGTGGCGTTCAGCCTACTCTCTACCGGTCCCGATTCTGGACCATGCGCCAGTACGCCGGGTTTGCTACGGCGGAAGAATCCAACGAACGTTACAAATACCTGCTGCAACAGGGGACTTCCGGCCTGTCCGTTGCCTTCGACCTGCCTACCCAGATCGGCTACGATTCCGATGATCCGGTGGCAAAAGGGGAGGTGGGAAAGGTCGGTGTCGCCATTGACACATTAAAGGACATGGAAACCCTCTTTGACGGCATTCCGCTGGACAAAGTATCCACTTCCATGACCATCAACGCCACAGCTGGAATGCTCCTCGCCATGTACCTCGCTGTTGCGGAAAAACAGGGCGTGGGATTTGATCAGGTGTCCGGCACTATCCAGAACGACATCCTGAAAGAATACATTGCCCGGGGCACCTACATTTACCCACCGGGGCCGAGCCTCAGAATCATCTCCGATATCTTTGAATTTTGCACCGACAATGTGCCGAAGTGGAACACGATTTCTATTTCCGGTTACCACATCCGGGAAGCGGGATCATCAGCGGTTCAGGAAGTCGCGTTTACACTGGCAGACGGCATTGCCTATGTGGAAACGGCGTTGAATGCCGGGCTGGACGTGGACAAGTTTGCTCCCCGGTTGAGTTTCTTCTTCAATGCCCATAATAATTTTTTTGAAGAAATCGCAAAATTCCGCGCCGCGAGGCGGATGTGGGCAAAAATTATGAAGGAACGATTCAAGGCAAAGAATCCAAAATCCATGATGCTCCGCTTCCACACCCAGACCGCCGGTTCCACATTGACTGCCCAGCAGCCGGAAAACAACATTGTCCGGGTAACGGTGCAGGCCATGGCTGCGGCGTTGGGCGGCACCCAGTCGCTGCACACCAACTCCATGGATGAAGCAATGGCACTACCCACTGAAAAATCTGTTCGTACCGCCCTTCGCACTCAGCAGATACTGGCGTTTGAAAACGGAATCGGGGATGTGGTAGACCCCATGGGGGGAAGCTGGTACGTGGAATCCCTCACCGACCAGATTGAAGAAAAGGCATCTGAGTACATAAAGCGGATTGACGACATGGGCGGTATGCTGAAGGCCATAGAAATGGGCTTTGTCCAACGGGAAATCCAGGAAAGCGCCTATCGTTACCAGAAATCCATCGAATCTGATGAGCAGACAATTGTCGGTGTCAACAAGTTCCAGGTGGAAGAAAACGGTGGTGACGTGGATCTGCTCCGCATCAAAGAAGAGGTGGAACGAAACCAGGTGGACAAACTGCACAAGCTCAAGGCAAGCCGGGACAACGAAGCAGTCCGTTTCCGCCTCGGCGAACTGGAAAAAGCGGCAAAAGGCACCGAAAATCTCATGCCGAAAATACTGGAAGCGGTCAAAGTCTATGCCACACTGGGAGAAATTTCCAACATACTCCGGGAAGTGTACGGCGAATATATCGAATCCGTTACGTTGTAAGCGGGTTGAGGCAGGTATCGTGAAAAGAGAAAGAAAACAAAAATCGTTCGCTCATTCTGTTTTTTGAACCTGCTGTCATTGAGCGGCAACCTTCCACTCATCAGCCTATATTATTTCCTGAATGGCTGGTAAATCGGATCGGTGGCAATGGCCAGCATGGGGCGGTCGTGGGGGGTGTCGCCGTAGGCGAAGATTTTTTCGTAACCGGGAAGGGAGATTTCTTCGAGAATCCGGGTGATTTTCTCTTCTCCCCGGCAGTTGGGGGTGGAGAAACGGCCGGTAACGGTACCGTCCTTGATTTCGACTTCGGTGGCAATGACACCGATGCCCTCGTTTTTCGCCCAGGGTTCAATCCAGTTTAGGATGGAAGCCGATACGATGAAGGTGTCGTGGCCCTGCTCCCGGTGCCACCGCAGTTTTTTCAACGCGCCGGGGCGAAGAAGTAAGGGCAGCCGTTTTAGACTGTATTTCTCCATTCGTATTGTGAATTCTGTTTCCGGCATCCCTGCGAAAAAGCGGCGAAACACCCGCTCTTTTGCGGTTTTCGCGGAGCAGAGCCCTGCTGCGTAAAAGAGTGTCCAGGGAAGTGTTGCGAGAAGACCGCCGATCAAACGGAAGCTTCCGAAGGAAAAACGCAGCAGATCCCGGAAGCTGTCCCTGTCGGTGAGGGTGCCGTCCAGGTCAAAGAGCGCAAGTGTTCGAGTTTCTTCAGCCATTTACAGTTTCATCCTTTTGAATATGAATTCGGGGATATGTTGAATAACCAGCATGATAAACCGCGCTGGCAGCCAGTGAAAATGCAATAAAAGCTGCTACCGCCTGCATCAACAGTATCCGGTCAGCCAGTTTCAGCCCGAAAAACAGCGGCGCCAGCACCAGCAGGTTCTTGACCCAATGTCGGGGACGGGCAAGGCAAATGAGGCTTTTCAGCTTCGAAGGAGAATTTTCCATTGTATTCATCACGCAGAAAATTTTACCACATACAGACAGGGAGGTGTCCTATTTTCAGTGTTCTGTTATGACCGGAAAAAAAACAGAAAAGACGAGAATTTAACACAACACAAAGGTTAGAAAAAAATGATGGGAGAAATGATGGGTTAAGAAAAGATTTGGAATAGCTTTTCAGTCCAACCTTGTCCCGGCAACCACTCTTTTTCAAAACTCCGTTCTGATTGAAAACTGTCGATTACCGGTTGCAGAAATCTGAGAATCTCACCAATGACCACCGGCAGGCTGTTCATCCGGACATTTGGCCCTGCTTTTTTAATGAAGGCATTCCACTGTACACTCTTTTGCTGGTCCTCGTAAAAATTGGAAGTAAAAGCAAAGGGAATGCCACCGGGAAGGGATGTTTCGCGCCGGTTAAAGGTATTTTTGATGGCCGCGCGGAGGACATTTCCCTTAAATCGGAAAAGTGTTGACAGGAGCCATATGTCGTAAAAATCCTTCATTCTACTGTTTGCCAAACCAAGGTGAACCATAGCTTCCAGCTTTTCAGCAACCACCGTGTACCGTGGGTAGGCTCTTAACTTAGGCGATGGCGCTTCTTCAAGCAGAGTTGGGTATTCAATATCTTCCGGAGCGGGAGTTATGGCATCCCCAAAGCCGATGTCAAGTTGCAGAGGAATCCTGGCTTGATTCAAAAGGCCTGTAAGGGTTACACGCACCCCGGCATATTCCAGATCTTCGCGAATTTCCTCAACTCTCAATGTGTCAGTGTGGTAGACCATACCATCAGTATTACAGTCAACATCACAGATGTTGCGAAATTTTTCTGCAAGATTTTGCAGGTCGGGGGAACCAACGCCAAGGAGATCAGCATCTCGTGTTACGCGATAGTTTTGCCTCATCCAGACCAAAAACAGACTCGCACCTTTCAGTATGAATTGGCCACTGTACGATGAGACACTGAGTCGATAAAGGAATCGTTCCATTCCATAACGGGAAAGAAGCAGGTTGAAATCTTCGTCCTTTGATTTTGCCAGGTTCAATAAACGCTGAAAAACCGAATGAGCTATATTTTTTCTGTCTTCCCCGCTCAAACCGTCGCATCCAGATAGGGGCGCATGATTTTCAGCACCCGGTTGATTTTGGCAGCTTCGACAAGTTCATCCATGGTGGCTTTTCGGGCTCGCCAGACTTCACGGAGGGCTTCAATGGCAACATCAAGCCCAATCTTGTTTCGGAATTTAAAACAATCTGCAACGGTTTTTGCAGGGCTGTAAATTTTTACAGTAACCCCATTAAGAACATGCTTCTGTATCCCATAAGAGTATGCTGGACCGGAAACATAGCTTAGATGAAGCCGTGGATAGTCGATTTTGGGTCTCCACGCACCCCTTGGAACAATAACCCATATTTCATGAGGAATCTGAGTCGTTATTCCATGGTAACTTAGCGCCGAAATAAGACCGATAACGGCATTGGGGACCCGCTTCGCCACCTCTACAAGATTTGCATTTTCATTGAATTCGGCATCTGGAAGGGAATATAGTCCTACAGTTGTCTTCTGAAGCAGCCCTTCCTTGTGCATCACATAGAGATAATTCCTGCTAATACCCAGAGCTTCAACATCCTCAGCACGTATGACCATCTGCTTCTTAGCCAGCTCCATTATCTGTTCTTTTCGATTCATATGTAACTCCATTATGCAAATCCCATTCAATTATACATAAGTGAAGAGCTTTTGCAAATCCTTTCTGGGCATATTTCCTACTTTCCCCTATTCCGGGAGGTTTTTTTGTTGACAGAGGCCTTGGGATGGGTGTCCCTGGAATTCTCTGCATACTTAACTTTCTTCAATGTAAAAACGGCGGGGACGTGTCCAGTATATTTTAAGGTATTTCCCCTTTAACATAGATCGGTCCCTGTAATACTCAAAAACTTCACACGGCGGCCAATTCTTTCCAGAACTGAACGGCACCTTGTGCTTTTGGAAAGTGGTAAATATGTAGAATAATTCGTCAACTGAGGCATACGGTATGAGCCATCTTTTCCATTGCCAGCAGTCGCGTCTGCCATCCATTTCAAGAACCAGTTTTTTTGTATTTCTATCATAAGCTATTTTCGTCTTTTCCGCACTCATCACCCATCACTTCTTTTTCTTTTCTGAATCT
>JAADJC010000091.1:0-23749 GCA_013151025.1 Acidobacteriota bacterium | reverse complement strand
CTCAAACTCAAACTTCCACCATTTGTTTACGACACAGTGAGAGATAAACTCTCAGATTTGCCGGGAAAGAATCTAACATTGCCATTTGGTAATGTCAGGGCAATCTCCCCGCAAAAATGAGGCTGTAAACTGAATTCATGCGGTTTTGTGCTGAATGGAGCTCCGGGGGTGGCTGTCATGAAGATTATTTTTGAGAATATTGCTCGGACAATTCTTTTTTCATTATTGGTTTCTGTAAGTTGTGTACGATATCAGGCACTGCCTTCAGAGACAGAAGCAGGCGAATGCGCTGCCCCTTCTCCCGAACAAATCCAAATGGCGGCTTCCCGAATTTCTCATCCGATGTTGAAACCGGTAAAGGTCGATTTGTCAGACGGATTGAACCCAAACGAGGCTGCGCTGATAGCAGTGGCGCTGAATCCCGACCTTCAGGTGGAACGGGACAAAGCAGTGATCACGGTTTCCCAGATGGCTGCGGCAGGGTTGCTGCCGGATCCGCTGATTTCTGTCGGTTCTGCTTCACCCACCGGGGAAAACCGGTTGGGAAAGGTCCGGGGCTACAATTTCGGCCTTTCATTTAATATCTCTTCGCTGCTGAACCGGAGATTCAGGCGGAGGGCTGCAAAAGAGGTAGAAAAGTCTGTGAATCTGGCAGTGGCATGGCGGGAATGGCAGGTGGCGATGGCGGCCCGGTTTCAATGCCGGAAGGTGGCGATTGTCGGTAAGGAAGCGGGGTTGGCCGGACACTATGCGGTTTTTTGCGAAAACCTGCAGGCAAATGCGGAGGATTTGCTGAAATCGGGGCTGATGACTAAGGGACAGGTTTCTGTGTTTGAAGGGGAAACCGTGAAAGCAGAACAGGAATCTTCGGGTCTGAACGCGGAAAAATACCGTGCCCGACTAAGACTGAACCGGCTTCTCGGACTACCGCCGAAATCGGCATTCACAGTTTCCGGTTTCAATCAAATCCATGTCCGTTCTGTTCCCTCCCTTTTGGAACTGAATCAATTCCTTCCCTCTCGCAGGCCGGATTTGCTGGCGCTGTGGTCAGCGGTGCAAAGCAGGGATGCGGCTTATCGGGCGGAAGTCTGGAATCAGTTTCCCCGGATTGAGCTGGGGGGTACAAGCGGTAGGGACACAGACAGCGTACGGACAATTGGATGGGGACTGTCCGGGGCATTACCGGTATTCAATCGCAATCGGGGCGCGATTTCCACTTCAAAGGCGACCCGGAAATTGCTGCTGGATGAATACCGTGCCCGCCTGTTCCAGGCCCGGGCAGATACAGCGAAAATTTTACCTGGCTTGAAAGACGCCCGAAACCGGCAGGTAATGGTCAAAGGGGCGCTTTCTGAAGCAAGGACACGGCTGCGGGACACAAAGGACGCTGTGTCGCAGGGAATTTTGGGACCGGAAGAGCTTTTCGCTGCCGGTAGTTGTGTCCATCTGCTGGCTATGACTGAATTGAGGCTTCAAATGGAGATTGAGGGGTTGGTTTCGGCCCTTGAAACGGAAGCCGGTCTGTGGCCCGGAACCAAAAATCAACGAAAGGAGAGCCGATGAAAAATTTGAAATGGTGGATTCTAATTATTTTTGGCCTTTGCCTGATAGTGCTTCTATCTTTCTGGTGGCGTTCTTTTTCCGAGGTGACCCGCATAGCGGAGCCTGAATTGGTGAAATTCGGAAAGGTGGAGCAGCGGAGCTTCATTGAAACCGTTCATTTTCTGGGAAGGGCGGAGAGTTCTGCGGCTGTGGATGTGATGGCGCAAAAGGGGGGGCGTGTTGAGCTTGTCTGTGTTCCGGATGGAAAGAAGGTTGTTGCCGGGGAGGAGTTATTCACCCTGGGCGGGCCGAAACTTGGCCCGGAAACGATAGCGGTTCGGTCATCTCTGAAAGCAGCGAGGACAAAGCTTGCAGCAGCAGAAAGGTCAATGAAACTGATTCGGGATGCGGTGAATCGTCATTTGATGAAGCAGACAGAACTGGCCACGGCCATCGCGAGCGTTTCCGGGGGAACAAAAGAGGTAGCGGCGCTGACTTCCCGTTGGTCTCAGTTGAACGCTGCGGTCCATTTGAAGAGTCCCATCGCCGGGATTTTTGAAAGGCAGGGGGTGAATCAGGGGCAGGACGTTCGTACCGGCACTGTACTGGCCAGGATTGTCCCGGAAAATAAAGTACGGGTTGTGGCATCTGTTTTTCCTCCTGGCGGTGTAGAATTAAAGGGGGCAATCGCCCGGATTCATTCGGCAGAAGGCATAGTGGTTCAGGGCATTGTCAGCCACGTATTGCCGGAAAGGACGGCGGCGGGAGCACAAACCATCTGGATTGAGGGGAATGGTATTTCAACAGAACTGGTCCCCGGTACTCCGGTAACAGGTAATTTAATGCTTCAGACCAGGTCTGCGGCTGCAGTGCCAGAGACTGCAATTGCCAGGGATGAAACCGGACAGACCATTGTGTTTGTCCGTGGAAAGTCCGGGGTTAAGAAAAGAATGGTGAAGATTGGTATTGTAAAGGGAGACTGGGTAGAAATTCTTTCCGGAGTCAATCCCGGTGAAGAGATTGCGATTGAGGGTGCCTATGAACTTTCACGGCGGAACTTCAGTCACACCTTCAAAGTGGCGGATTGATGCGTCGTTTTCTGCCATTCCTTGTGGACCATTGGATTCCGGTAATGTCGATTGCCGGACTGTTTGCCGTAGCTGGTTTGTTTAGCTGGCGAAACCTTCCGGTGGATCTGTTCCCGAGAATCGACATTCCGGTGGTAAATATTATTACCCATGAGCCAGGCGCATCCCCCACAGATGTGGAGCAACTGGTGACTCGCCCCATTGAAGAGGCGTTGCAGACACTGCAGGGGGTTCGCCGGGTTGCATCCACTTCTTTACAGGGAACTTCCCTTGTCACGGTTGCGTTTCACTCTGGAACCGGAATCAATGATGCCAGGCAATTGACCCAGAGTCGGATTTCCCGCGTCATTCCCCTTTTGCCAGACGGAGTGGTTCCCCGCATTGAGAGCATCGGCACCACCCTTGAACAGGTCTGCGGCTTCGTGATCACCGGAGCCGATTTGACCTGGCTTCGCACCTTTTCGGAGCGTACCCTTGTGGGGCAATTGTCCATGTTGGACGGGGTCCAGCGTGTGGAAGTTCTGGGAGGGGATCGCCCCGCGTGGACTGTTTCCCTGAACAACGCCCAATTGACTGTTTTGAAAATCGGGGTTTCCGATGTTGTTCGCGCTATCAGGGGATACAATCGCGTGGAAACCGCCGGCGTAATCCCCATATTTGGCCGGGATTTGTTGATCCGGGGAGACAGCCGGTTCCGGTCTCTGGAAGACCTCGCCCGGGTACCGGTTGTGGAAAGTGGCATCCGGACAGTAACGCTGGGAGACATTGCCACCATCCGGCCCGGCACTGTTCCCCGACACTATGAAGTAACAGGAAATGGAAAACCCGGTGTTGCTCTGATCATTCGGAAAATACCCGGGGCCGATACTATCTCAGTGGTATCTGAAGTGGATGCCCGGTTAAAGTCATTGAAACACCTGCTCCCTGCAACAACGGTTATTCGCAAGTTCTACGACCAGGCGGAATTGATTCGGGAAGCCCGAAACGAAATAGGCTGGGATCTCCTTTTCGGCATATTGCTTGCCATGGTTGCCATCGTCATGTTTATGGGTTGGAATCGTTCTTCCCTTGTCGTGGGGCTGACAATCCCATCTGTAATGTTGGCCACGGTTGTAATCATGTCGCAAAGTGGAATATCCCTCAACATCATTACCATGACCGCAATGGCGCTGGCGGTGGGAATGATTGTGGATGATGCCATCGTGGTCACAGAAAATATTGGTCGCCACCGGGAAGAGGGTAAGCTCCCACGGGAAGCGGCGGTGATGGGCACTGCGGAAATTGCTGCTCCGGATATCTCCGGTACGCTGACCACCGTGGCGGCTTTTGTTCCCCTGCTCGCCGCAGGGGGAATTGCTGCTATCTTTCTGAAACCATTTGGTATTGTAATCAGTATTGCCCTGCTTTTTTCACTGGCATTCTCACTGACGGTGGTACCGGCCCTGATGGGTCGGGACGGTACTGCCGGAATCGGGTGGATTCCTGGAATGCACTTGTTGAAATGGGGATTGGCCAGGATGTTGAGTCTGTTGAACCGGGCAATGGGACATCCCCGGAAAACAGTTATGTTCTTTTCCGCCGCCTGTCTCATCGGTCTGATCCTGCCCCTCATGGGTACGATTCGCGTATTGCCCCCCATTGATGAAGGGAGCCTCCTGCTGGAATACGTTACGCCCCCCGGAACCTCGCTGAAGGAAAGCTCCCGTATCGGGCAAAAATTATCCCGGGCTGTGCGGACATATCCGGCGGTCAGTGCAGTTTACCGTCGTACCGGCCCTGCCGAGCTGGGGCTGCAGGTGGAAGGGGTGAATCGGGGTGAATTGACAGTGAAACTGAAACCCCGTTCCAGTCGGAACCAAACAGCCACGGAACTTCTGGATGCGCTTCGTCGGCAATTCAGCACCATTCCCGGCCTTGTGGTTCTGTACCACCAGCCTACGCAGGAAAATCTGGATGAAAGTTTTTCCGGCCTTCCCGCTCTCTTCGGTGTTTCCGTGTTCGGCCGGGATCTGAACACGATCCGGGAAATAGCTGGAAAAGTTGAGAAAGTGCTGAACCGGGATCCCGCAATTTCATCTGTGGTGAATCATGCATCCAGCATGACGGATCAGCTCACTGTCCGGTTGGATCCGGAGAGGCTCGCGCTTTTGAACGTTTCTCCGAAGTCTGCCATGGACACCCTGCTGGCTGCCGGGCTGGGGGTTCCCGCTACGGATGTCATTCTCAAAAACCGTGCCATTCAGGTTCGGGTAACACTGTCCGACACGGCACTGAAATCTCTGTCGGATGTAAAAACACTTCCCGTTGTCAACCGTGCCGGAGAGGCTGTGCCGCTTTCCCACATCGCGGACATTCGGGTGGAATATTCCCCCGCTTTTGTCAAACACCTGAATGGTCAGCGGGAGGAAACCCTGGTTGCGAAAGTAGATGGAAATCTGCCTGCTGTTGCGCATCGTCTTTTACAGCGATTTGCCGCAATGAAACTGCCGGATGGTGTCAGTGTTGCCATTGTCGGTCAATACCCCACACTGATTCGGACTATCGAAAATATCCTGTTTGCGGCGCTGGTGGCCATGCTCCTCGTGGGTGTCATTCTCTGGGTTCAGTTCCGTTCTCTGAAACAGCCCCTGGTTATTCTGACAACAATCCCGGTGTCCCTGTCCGGGGCCATGCTCCTCGTGGGTGTGTCAGGAACGGGATTGGATATTTCAGTTGGAATGGGAATGATTACCCTCATCGGCATCGGGGTCAACAATGCCATCGTGCTGATGGATGCCGCCAACCGACTTGCGGGTACTGGAATTGACTTCAAAGATGCGCTGCAGGATGCGGTCCGACTTCGGTTTCGCCCCATTCTGTTGACTTCCCTGACCACGATTGCGGCATTACTTCCTGCGGCACTTCCCATCGGTGCAGGGTCCAGAATCTTTCAACCTTTCGCGGTTTCCGTAATCGGTGGTTTGCTGGCGGGGATAATTGGCACCCTGATTCTTGTCCCTGTTCTGACTGGTTTCGGTTGCAACCCGGAGCATTGAGTTTCAGTTCAAGTGAGATAAAATGGGAAATATCTAATTTCTTGTCCTTATTCGGTCTCAGTCTCGTTCTTTCTTTCCTTTCTTCTTGTAGTGGCGGATGACTGTTCGAGTGAGAGCGCTTTTCTTTGCTCCCCTGAATACCTGGTCGGCATTGTCGTAGAGAGAAGTGTCGTTGACCAGTTTGCCCATGGTTCCCTCTCCGTTGTCAATTTTTTCAAGGATGGACCGCAAATGGTGAATTGCCGCTTTCAAATCTTTCCCCGCCTGTCCATCCTGCAACGCGACAGCAGCTATGCTCTTCTCAGATGATTTGGAAAGCAATTTTCCAAGGGCATTTAATCCATCCATCACCGACAGGGTGTCAGTCTTAATTTTATCTGCAAAGGTCTGATTTTTCAGCAGCAATCCGGCTGTTCCTTTCCCTGCATTCACATTATCCAGAATCTGGGTCAGGTCGTAGCTGATATTGTCGAGGCCGGTGGCTACGGTTTCGCAGAGCGCCTTATCGTTGATTAGTTTTCCCACCAGGCCGGTGCCTTCGCTGAGGTTTCGGGAAACGATGGAAATGCTGTCCACCAGGTTTTTGCCGATTTCAGGATTGTTGATCAGTACCCCTACAAGCCCTTTGCCTTTTTTTACATGTGCGACCAACTGGTTCATGTCCCGGGTCAAGGAGGAAAGGTCATCAATGATTCCTTCTCCTTTGGTGAGCATTCCCTGCACGTTGAGTGTTTTTTTGGTTTGGATGACGGCATTTTCCGGCAGGGGAGGCAGAGAGAAGTCTTTTGTTTCCAATGCGATGTATTTGTCACCTAAGACGCCCATGGTACTGATGTCCGCGATAGTGGAGCGATTGATCCGGCTTTTTGCGGAGGCAAACAGGTTTACGGTTACGGAAACCAGATTACTTTTCACGTCCTTTGAAAACTCGATATCTGTGACCCTTCCCACCTGGACGCCGTTGAGCTGAACCGGGGCATCAATTGTCAAACCCACCACCTTTGGAAAATCTATAATGTAGGTAACCCGATCTCCGAATTCTCCCAGCATCAGTACGGTCACGACAAACACCACCAATGCCAGAAATACTATCATTCCGGTTTTCAATTCCTTCATCACAACCTCCAGTCTCTATGTTTTTCTTTGTGTTTCTTCATTCTTGTGTCCCATCATTCCCGCCTGGTAGAAGGAGCCAATGAAACTGCACATCCCTTCGTCGGTGCAATTTAGCAGCTCATCCACCGGCCCTATGAAGGCCATTTCTCCGTCTTTCAGAAAGGCGATACGATCCGCGATGGTAAAGGCCAGTTCAATATCGTGGGAAACCACAACCGACGTGACGGAGAAATGCAGTTCCATGTCCTTGATGAGGCGGTAAATGGAACGGGCGGTTTCCGGGTCCAGTCCGGTGGTGGGCTCATCGTAGAAGATGGTGCCGGGCTTCTGTGCCACAGCCCGTGCCAATGCCACGCGCTTTTGCATCCCGCCGGACAATTCCGCCGGCATCTTGTCGCAGATATCCGGCAGTTTTACCACCTCCAGGAGGCGCATCACCTCGTCCTGAACCTGCTTTTCCGGCATGTCTTTTTCGTGTTCCCGGAATCCGAACGCGATGTTGTCAAACACGTTCATGGAATCAAAAAGTGCCCCGCCCTGAAACAGAATGCCCATCTTTTTGCGCAGGGGCAGGAGTTCCCGCTCTCCCTTGCCGACGATTTCTTCCCCGAGGAGTCGGATGGAACCGGCATCCGCTGTCATCAGGCCGGTGATACATTTCAGCAGGACAGACTTTCCGGATCCGCTGCCCCCCAGGACAACGAGGGTTTCTCCCCTGAAAACTTCAAGATCAACACCGGTAAGAACGAGGTTGGCACCGAATGCTTTATGCAGGTTCAGCACTTCAATGATGGCTTCTTTCATGATCACAACCACATAAAAAGGCGGGTGAGGAAGAAATCCGCCACCAGAATCGTGATGGAAGACGCGACCACTGCCTTGGTTGCGGCGTGGCCCACCTCTGCGGCACCCCGCCGAACATTAAACCCATGATAACAGGAGATAATGGCAATAAAAAAACCAAAAAAGAGAGATTTTGCCAGTCCGCTGGTGATATCGTGGATTGCCAGCATCTGAAAAACCTTGTGAAGATAGAAATGGGCGCTGATTTTCATCTGGAAACGGGAAATCAACAGTCCACCGGTTATGCCGATAAAATCCGCGTAAGCGGTCAGTACCGGAACCATGATGACCATGGCAATGATGCGCGGCACCATCAGGTATTCCGCAGGACTGATACCCATTGCCCGAAGCGCGTCCACCTGCTCGGTCACGCGCATAGACCCGATTTCAGCCGCGATTCCGGATCCTGCTCGGCCTGCCACTAAAAGCGCAGTTACCACAGGCCCCAGTTCCCGGACAATGGAGATTCCGAGGATTGTGCCAAGGTAATACTTTGCTCCGAGGAAACTCAGGGAATAAGATATCTGCACCGCGAACACCATGCCGATGAACAGTGCGGTTACATTTATGAGAGTCAGGGATTTGGTGCCCAGCTTGTACATTTCGTTCCATACCAGCCGATAGCGAATATGGCCCAGGAAAATGTGGCGGAAAACATTCTTCAACTGGAGAGACAGGCCGCCCAGACTCTTGAGTTTTTGCGCGAATCTCCATTCGGTCCACTGCATGTTCATAAACTCAGTATAGCGAAAAAAATGCAGATTGGCACATCGGATGCAGGGCTTTTTGTGAAATATTATGGCATAATTCGCTGTGTTAAGCCGATGGAGGGGGAGTTTGAACCGGATTCTTGTATATACTGCCGCAATATTGCCCATGATTTTCTGGGGCATGTCCTTTGTCTGGACCAAAATTGTTTTCACAAGTTATGGCCCCGTGACTACAATAACATTGCGGCTGATCATTGCCACAGCGCTACTTTCTCTGTTTATTATCGTAACCGGGAAAGGCGAAAAAATTCAACGTTCTGATATAAAGTATTTTATTTTGCTGGCATTTCTGCAACCGTTCTGTTATTTCATTGGGGAAAGCTTCGGGCTGAAACTTGTTTCAGCTACCCTGGCGGCGGTCATCATTACCACAATTCCGTTGGTAACACCTGTTTTTGCCTGGTTTATCCTCAATGAGCGATTGACGTGGATCAATGTTGCCGGCCTGCTTCTCTCCTTTTTTGGTGTTGTGGTTATCGTGGTGGGGCGGGGATTCCAGTTGACAACCTCCCCGTCAGGACTCCTGCTGCTGGGATTTGCTGTGCTTTCCGCAGTGGGTTACGGCCTTCTTGTTAAAAGGATCGCCGGTCGATATTCCTCCCTGACCATTGTGAATTTGCAGAATTTTATTGGGATCCTCTTCTTCCTGCCGGTTTTCTTTTTCACGGAATATCACAGTTTTATTGCCGCAAAGCCCGGTGCCGATGTGATCGAGGCACTGATTGCGCTGGCAGTGCTTTGCTCCGCAATTGCATTTGTTTTGATGACCATTGCCATTCGGGAAATCGGTATCAGCCGCTTCAACGTCTTCACCAACATTATCCCGGTATTCACCGCGCTCTTTGCATGGATGCTGTTGGGAGAGCCGCTCCATGCACGCAAACTCATTGGCATTGCCATTGTGGTGGCCGGCCTCTTCCTCTCCCAGCTTGCAGGGGGGAAACCTCCCCGAAAAGAAATCCACTTCATCGAGGGATAGAGCAGATAAGTTTAAGTTTGAGTGAAAGGCAAGGTTGAGTATAGACGGGAAGAGACTAATCTGATTTCCCGTCTAATGCCCATATTCACACATAACACGTACACTTATTTCCGATACCACCTTCCGTCCGGGGCTTGGAGCCAATGCCCTTTCGGGGCCCGTTTGGCAATCTGGGCGGCCCTTTGTTTTCCTACAATTTCCGGGCTGGAACCGGTTTTTTGGGCAATCATCTGATACACCTGGCGCCGGTCTGTGTTTTCAGCATTTACCACCTGCTGGTTTGGCCGATTACTGCTTCGATACTCCAGATATCCCCGGTTGTTTTCACCAATCAGGCCCTGGTCTTTCATGCCCATAATTGCCGGCAGGCGCTGCCGCATTCTTTCTTTGATGGGGTTACCCCCGGCAAAAGCGATGGCACCAAAAAGCACGAAACAGGTGAGCAGAAGGAATGTTTTTTTCATTTTTTACCTCCGACTATTTCTTTTGTTCAGTTACGGAATCCAGATCACCGAAGAAATTATCCAGTTCCTTGTCAATTTTTACTCGGACTTCCACGGTTACATGTATCGGCTTGATGGTGATTTCGTGTTCCATCTTGATACATGAAACCGAAGCCATTGCCGCAGTCAGTAGCAGACAGGCCAGAATTTCTTTCATAGTTCCTCCCTTTTTCAATCACATCTATTTACTTGTAAATTTAACCTTTCCCTGCTGTTTCAGCAAGCGATTTATGTCTATATCCACAAATTTCAGGTCCAGACTCAGCCCCTGAAGTGCGACATGGCGTTGATTATGAGGATCTTTTACAAAATCCCCGATTTTATCGTCATAAATCAAAGGTAATTTCTGGTTGGGTTTACCGTCCAGTTGCAGGATGAGGTTCAGGTTTCCGTCTTTGCTTTCCAGGTTGACACGGGCCCACTGATAGGTGAAATCCTTTACGGCTTCTTCCGCCAGAATTACGCCACCGGTAATGTCTTTGCTGTCCTCAATGCGGATGCTGCCGGATTTTCCCGGAACCGATTGCAGAAACCCCTTACCAAAGACCAGGTTTCCGTTCCTGATGTTAAGGGGGACATAGCCGCTGACAGTGCCGCTTCCCTCTGCCTTATCTCCCCCCATTGCGAGGTTTAACAGAGAGGTAAGCTCCAATTGGTGGCAATAGATGCCGATATCCATGTCGAGTCTGGCGGCAGAGACCAGAAATGAGCTGAACGACATTTCCCCACCTGCAAAATTAAAGGAAACCGCTTCCACTGAAACGGTATTCTGATTCAGGAGTTGAAAACGGATTTCCCCGTTGTCAAGTTTCAGCGGCCCGGCTGAAATTTCCCGGATTGTGGCGTGTTGAGATGGTTTTGAAACAAGGTTTAACAGGTCTGTGAACTCAATGATACCATCAATGCCACTTATTTTCATGCTGTTATCTGCTGAAACCAATACCATGTTCCGGACATTCAATTTAGCCGTCCCCATAGGATTTTCGTTTTTTGATATGGAAACCCCACCTGTCATGGACACATTTCCGGTGGCGGAAAAACCAGCGAGGGATGTGAGCAACGGACTCAGGTCCGTTCCCTCAGGCAGAACGGTTTCCGGCAACTTGAACTTCAGGACAAACATCTCCTTTTCCCGATTCGGGGCAAAACTTCCGCTGAAAGCCAGTGCCAGCGGATTGACCGGGAGCTTTGCGGTTCCATTGAAAGAAATGTTGTCTTTTCCTTGTTTCCAGGCCCCGGTGATATCTGAAAAGGAGATATCCGGTGTGATCGCCTGAAAAACGGAAAAAGTTCCGCCATTTCCGGTTGAATCCTTTTTGAAATGGGCTTTTCCGGACAGTCCGAGAAGCTTGTCTCCAATTCCGTCGTCCATACTGAGATTGGTAACTTTTCCATTGACCGTGGTGAGGATTGTGGTATTTTTTTTCATTTTTCCGTTGGCCTGGAAAGTGATTTCATCTCCCTGTAAGCTGATTTTCCCACTGTTGCCCCTTGGGTTTATCAGCAGAATATTCACCTTGAATTTTAGATTTCCAGGGGTTCCGGCCAGTTTTACGCTGCTTGAAACACTGTCGGCCTTCAGCTTCCCTCCCGGCAGGGAGAGGGAGAGGGGCTGGGATACGCTGGCGGAAAGGGTAAAACGGGGCAAGTTCTCCTTCAGTATACCGGTAAATTCCCCTTTGGTCCGTATCGAAGCTGTGGCTGTGGGGAAATCCGGAAAAAGCTTCGATGTGGCATGGGGGGGTATCCGCAGGGTGTATTTCCCCCGGATAGCAGGTGTGGCCATCATGTCGGAAATTGTCCCGGACAGTGATGCCGTAACGGGAATCGGGAATAGAAACCGGATTTCCGGCACAGAAAAGAGCAGGGAATCCAGGGAATCCCCCTCCAGACGGATGGCAACCGGCCCGGCGAGTTTTGCGTTCCTTGAGATTAAAGAAGAAATAGTGGCGGAAAGTCGGATTCGTTCCGGCATGTTTCCAGCGAGGTCTGCAGAACCGTGGACATTTAGTGTGAGGAATGTATTTGCAACGGAAATTTTCGCGTTCCTTGTTTCTGCCTCAATTGAACCGGTGGTAAATTTACCATTGGTAAGGGTAATGGCCGCATTTCCCGAAACAGTTCCGGAAACCGACAACGAGTTGCTCTTTGTAAATGGACGAATCCATCGTCCTGGCGACAGATTATCCCATGAAATTTTCAGTGTTCCGTTGAGTTTTGGGAAATTGAGTTGGCCATTTCCGTGTACCGTAGCACCTTCCGGGAAAATATCTGTCTGAAATGTCAGCAAATTATCCTTGAACCGACCAGCAAAGTTTCCCGGAATCAGCACAGAACCGTATGGGCTTTCCAGAAAAACAAAGGCATTTTCCAGAAAAATATCCGGAATCGGGGGAAATGTACCGGCTGTTTTCGGTTTTCCTTTGTCCTGTTTTGAAAAAGTAGATAGAGCTGGCAATCCCGATATCCGAACGGTGCCGTTTCGGCTGATTTGGGCGTGAAGGATCAAGCCTTCGATACGAATTGTCTCGATTTTACCTTTCCAAATGCCGTTAAAAGTGTAAAAAACATGGATATCCGGCAGGGTCAGTTTCTTTTCACCCGCTCGCCCGATCTCCACGTCCCGGAAATGGGCACTGTTCAGGCCAATGCTGACTACCTGAAAGTGATTGAGGGCGATTCCGAACCCGGTTGCAACTTTTACCACCTTCTGCCGGACGGTTTTTTCCAGTGAACGCTCCGCCACCGGTACAACGGTCAAGACCAGCGCACATATAACCCCTGCCGAAAAAAGAAAAATAAATGCTGATTTTTCAATTCTTTTCATTAAGTTCCGGGTCATGGGAAAATTCTACCCGGAAACCCTCCCGCTGTCAAACCGCTTTGAGCAGCAGAGGGGAAGAGAAAGTGCAAGTGAATGCGCGCGCACCTTCACTGCCTGCGGAGTAGGGGACAGAAAAATCAAAGAGTTGTTATGAATGGCAAACTCCGTGATTTTACTCAAACTTAGACTCAAACTTAAACTTGTCTCATCCGGAAGGGTAGTGTAAGGTAGGGAACGGAAAAAGGAACAGAGCCGGAGGGAACAATGCGCGGAGAATTGAAATGGATTGCCTGGGAGACAACGCCGAGATGTAACCTGTCTTGTGTGCATTGCCGCTCGTCTTCAACCATGCACCTGCCGGAGGTGATGGACACGAAACAGGCCTTGTCGGTACTGGATAAAATCGGTGATTTCTGCAGCCCGGTGGTGGTGCTGTCCGGGGGCGAACCCCTGCTTCGAAAGGATATTTTTGAACTGGCACAGTATGGAACCGACAAGGGCTTTCGGATGTGCATGGCAACCAACGGCACCCTCATCAATGACATGCACTGTGAAAAAATGATTGAAACCGGCATCAAGATGGTGTCGCTGAGCCTGGATGGCAGTACAGCGGAGATTCACGACAATTTCCGGAATCATAAGGGCGCCTTCAGCGGGGTTCTCCGGGGAATTGAGTTTCTCAAAAAGCACAACATCCCCTTTCTCATCAACTCTTCGTTCACCAAGCGGAATCAACAGGATATTGAAAACACCTACAAGCTGGCCAAAGAGCTGGGCGCCACAGCCTGGTACATGTTTATGATTGTCCCCACCGGCCGGGGGGAAGATGTGATGAGCGAATTAATTGACACGAAAGATTATGATGATATTCTCCGCTGGCACTACCGGCTGGAACAGCAGGAAAATGAAATCCTGGTGCGGCCCACATGTGCCCCCCATTACTACCGGATTTACATTGAGGAAGCCATGAAGGAAGGGAATTCCGCCAAACGCCGGAACCTGACATTCTCCACCGGTGCTAACAAAGGCTGCGTCGCGGGGCAGACAATCTGCTTGATTCGCTCCGACGGAGAAGTGCTGCCCTGTTCTTATTTCCCCGTATCCGGTGGCAATATCTTCAAACAATCCATGGAGGAAATCTGGAATTCCAAACTGTTCCTGGAAATGCGGGACTTTGACGGCTACAAGGGCAAATGCGGCGTCTGTGAATACCGGGGGGTGTGCGGCGGGTGCCGGGCCCGGGCCTATGCTGTGACAGGGGATTATCTGGACCCTGAGCCCTTCTGTGATTATGAGCCGGGACACCTGAAAGATAAGAATTGATTCTTTCCCAGTCCGGGGCCGGCATGCTTGGACGCCTGCGGCGCTTTGCGCCGAGTGTTGGGTGATAGGTGTTGGATGTAAGATGGAAGAAAAATCAGGCGATTGAGACGGGAATATCTTTCTGTTGTCTCGTTTTATTCCGTCATCTAACACCCCACCTTTGGTGGCATGTCCGCCGCCCACGCGTAACGCCTATTCTGGAGCCAAGGCTCAGATTGAAAAAGGGGTGGGTGAAGATGGGCGAATCTACTTTTGGTAGTGCAAAAATTTTGAAAATAGTATAAAAATTAGGCATAAAAATGGAATTTTACCTTCATGAACACTGAATCATTAAATAAATTAAAGTGAATATATATAAGGGGTTTTATTGGCTTTTTTTATTTAAAACTATTGACTGAAATGAGAATTGAGGTAAAATAATAAAAAGTTGAATTCAGGGTCGGTGTATGGCATCTGGCGACAGCATTTTCAAAACTCATTTCATTTTGATTGTTCTGGTGTTCCACGCACTGGTTGTCATCGGGGGAGTAACGTGGGTATTTCTGGAAAAACGCGCCTGCATTCAGGACGCGACTGCCATCCGCGCCAGAGACATTGCCCGTTGCCGGGCTGATGCAGAGCGTCATCTCAACGATTTTATTTCCCGAATCAAAAGTGAAAAACTCTCTGAACCTGTCACGGAAAAATTGGAGAGGATGCTGGCGCAGTCTGTCTGGCGGGAAGGGTTTGGAGAACAGGGTTTTCTCTTTCTGTTTTTTTCCAAAAGCGGGCACTTGGCGGGGCGCTGGCGTGGGAAGCCGCAGTTTGCCCCGATTACTGAATTCTGCGACAAATCCGGTTTTCCCTTTCTGAAATCCCCCTGCCGCCAGTGTCTGGAAACAGGCCGTCCCCGCTGGGTAGAGAATATGCGTACCGGCTGGGTGCCGGGCCACGAGAAATGGTCCTTCTATCTTTTTCCCCTGGCCAGCCGTGGCCAGGTGGCAGGTGCGGCACTGGATATGGCGGAAACAACCCGAACTGCTGACGCCTATATGGAGCTGTCCCGGAAACACATCCGTCATTTTGCCGTCGGTATGGTGCTGTTTCTCCTTGCCATGCTGTTGGCCACACTGGGGGTGGCGTTTCTGTTGGCACGGAGGGTAAGCCGGGAGATAAAAAACTATGCCGAATCCCTGAAAAAGGCACTGGCTGATGGTACCCTGCTGGAACAGGGGAAAAACCAGCTTCGTGAATTTAAAAAACTGTCGGAAACAACCAATGAACTGCTGAAGCAGAGCAAGGTGGCAAAAGAGGAGCGCCAGCTCACCGAAGCGCAGTATCGGAAACTCTTTGAAACCAACGCGGTGTCCATTTGGGTAGAGGACTTTTCCGCTGTCCGGGCTATGTTGGATGAGCTGAAATCTGCGGGAATTACAGATCCGGAGGCCTATTTCAGGAATCACCCCGGTTTTGTTCGAAAGGCGGTAGGAGCTATCCGGATTCTGGACGTCAATCAGGAAACGGTGAGACTCTATGGAGCGGACAGCAAGGAGCGGCTTTTATCATCCCTTGAAGCGCTGGTTTCAGATGATTCTTATCGTGGGTTTGCCTTCTTGCTGGCTGGCCTTTTCCGGGGGGAACACCTGATCTGTTACGAAGAAGTGAACCGCACCCTGAAAGGGGAAGAAATCTTTGTGCTGATAACCGTGACTGTGGAGGAGTCGGAAGATTTCAGTCGTTTGATTGTTTCCCTGGTGGATATCACAGACCGAAAAAAGGCGGAAGAAGCGTTGGCAGAGGAAAAAGGCCGTCTCTCTGCCACCATTCATTCCATTAAAGATGGAATACTGGTAACGGATTCGGCAGGGAGGGTTATTATGATAAACCCCTCCGCCCAGCGGATGACAGAATTTTTTTCCAGTGATGTTCTGGGCTACCCGCTGGAGCAGATTTACCGTGTCATCACAGTGGGGAATGGCCATGGAATGGACGAAACCACCCGTCTTTTCTTCAAAGACGAGGACGTGGAACTTGCCAGAGAGGAAAAAATTCTTGTGTCTGAAAATGGCAGCCGTTACCTGATAGATGAATCACGGGCTCCCATCGTTGATGAAAACGAGAAATTTCGGGGTATGGTAATTGTGTTTCGTGACATTACAGAGCTGAGACGCAGCCAGACCCGTTTCGCCAGGGTAAAGCGGCTGGAATCCCTGGGGTTGATGGCGGCGGGAATTGCTCACGATTTCAACAACATCATGACCGCCGTCTTCGGCAACATTTCCCTGGCGCGGATGCTGTCCGACCCGGATTCAAAAGTGGCGGAAAAGCTGGGGATTGCCGAGCAGGCAATTGAACGGGCCCGGGAACTCACCGGCCGCCTTATCACATTTTCACGGGGTGGAGCGCCGGTGGGGAAACAGGTGAACCTTTCCGGGTTAATTCTGAACACTGTGAAGAAAACGGTGGGGAAAACCGGGACTCACTGGACAACCGACATTTCAGATGCGCTCTGGCCGGTGGAGCTGGATGTTTCCCAGTTTGTTCACGTGGTGGGCAATGTAGTCAAAAATGCCCTGGAAGCCATGGATGGCGGGGGAGAGCTTAAAATCCGGGTGGAAAACGCGCGGATTGGCAAAGATGACCCCACAGTAAAACCCGGCTGCTATGTACGGCTGATTTTTTCCGATACCGGCCACGGAATTTCTAAAGAAAATCTGGACCGGATTTTTGACCCCTACTTTACCACCCGGGAAGGAGCCCAGGGTCTGGGCCTGTCCATATCCTACGGCATTGTGAAACGGCATGACGGCCATATCCGGGTTGAATCCGAGCCCGGAACCGGCAGCTCTTTCGAAGTTCTCCTCCCTGCTGTGACCAATGAAGAGTAGGGGTTGGCGTAGGAGTAGGAGGCAGAGGGGACAAAGGCAGGGACAAAGACAGAGAAATTGCCAACTCCCTGATTCTTCCCATCTTCCCCCTACTCCAACTCCAACTCCCACGCTAAAGAGGCGGGGGATTGCTCATTTTGTTTCTGAATGGTAAGCTGATGAAGCGCTTGCAGGCGTGATGAAGTTATATTGAGGAGTTTTTTGATGAATAAGCCACTTTTGAATGCCCTTCGGGGAAAGCAGCCGGAGGTTCCGCCGGTATGGATTATGCGTCAGGCGGGGCGGTTTCTGCCGGAGTATCGGGCCATCCGGGCGGAGAATTCTTTTCTTGATATGTGCAAGACGCCGGAACTGGCGACGGAAGTCACCCTTCTTCCGGTGGAGAAGTTTGATATGGACGGGGCGATTCTGTTTTCGGATATTCTGATTTTCAGTGAAGCGATGGGGATGAACCTGGAGTTTATTGAAGGCAGGGGCCCGGTGTTTCACAATCCGGTTCGGACACGTGAGGATGTGGAGGCATTGAAAACAGAAGGGGTTGCGGAGGAAGTGGGCTTTGTTTATGAAACCCTGGGCCGCTTGTCAAAATATCTTCCCGAAAGCAAAACGCTGATTGGCTTTGCCGGAGCGCCGTTTACCTTGGCCTGCTACATGGTAGAGGGAAGCGCCTCCCGGAATTATACCTATCTGAAAGCGATGATGTACAATGATGAACGGAGTTTCAAGCTGCTGATGGAGAAGCTGACAACGGTTCTGGAAGGGTATCTGTCTTCCCAGATTCGGGCTGGCGCGGAGGCGATCCAGTTGTTTGATACTTTCGGAGGCGTGCTGTCATGTTTTGATTATGAACGCTATGTTTTTCCCTATGTGAAGCGGATTTTCAATACGCTGAAAGGCCAATTCCCCGGGATACCATTGATTTATTTTGCCAAAAACGGCTTTGGCTTTTTCCCCCTTCTTCAGGAGCTGAAAGCAGACTGCCTCGGGGTGGACTGGTCAGTCTCGCTGACCGATGCGGCGGCACGTTCCGGGAATCGATTCATCCTTCAGGGGAATATGGACCCGGTGGTTTTGTTCGGTGGGAGTGATGTCATTGAACGGGAGGCAAAACGCGTGATTGAAGAGGGCAGAAAAATCAAGGGGCATGTGTTTAATCTCGGCCACGGGATTCTGCCGGAGACGCCGGTGGACAGCGTTCGGACACTGATTGAGGTGATCCGGTGCAGCCAACCGTCGTCTTAGCCGATTACGGAGGCCCTGAAAATCTTTCCCAGATTCGGACATTTCTCACCAGGATTTTTTCGGACCGGCGCATCATTGACCTGCCGGCCTTTTTCCGGCTGCCGCTGGCATTCCTGATTTCCAGTCTTCGCAGTGGAAAGTCCCGGGAAATTTACAGCCGGATTGGCGGGTCTCCGGTGAATCAGACTGTGTCGGATATGTGCAGGATTCTCAATGAAAAGCAGAGAGATGTCCATTTTGAACCGGGTTTCCGCTATATGGCGCCATTTTTTCATGAAACGGTAAGAGAAGCATCAAAGAAAGGCCCGGTCTTGGTGTTGCCCACTTTTCCCCAGTATTCCTATTCAACATATGGGAGCCTGAAAGACGCTGCTGCCGATTTGGAAGGTGTCAGATTGGCGGAGCCTTACTATAATAATGATACTTTCATTGACTTGTTGTCCACGAAAATTGGCAGCGTACTGGAAACACCCGGTTCCGAGCCTGCTGCAATCCTCCTCACTGCTCACTCGATCCCGGAGTCCATAGTTCGAAAAGGTGACCCGTATATCAGTCAGGTGAAGGAACAGGCAGAGGAGATTTGCGCTCGATTTTCGGATATCCCGGTGCAATTGGCGTTTCAAAGTCCGCTGGGGCCAGTAAAATGGGTCGGGCCGTTTCTGGAAGAGTCTGTTCGGGCACTGGCACAGGATGGGATCAGACGACTGGTTATAGCGCCGTTGAGCTTTACGGTGGATAATTCTGAGACTCTATATGAACTGGACCTGTACTTGAGAGAGTTTGCTGGTAAAATGGGTATGGAACGGGTGGATCGGGTTTCCTGTTTCAATACAGATTCCTCCTTTCTGAATTTCCTGCTGGATTATACCGGCAGTCAGTTGAAGGGGATGGAATCTGGTGAATCCCGACCATAAATCGGTCATCATTGGAGGCCTTGTGAGAATCGCAGTAATCGGCGGTGGAATTTCCGGATTGGGAACGGCATTTGTAATGGGCCGGAGAATTCCTGGCGCAGAGATTGATGTCTTTGAGAAAAATACGATTCCCGGCGGCACCATAGCCACTTATCGGAATAACGGTTTTCTGATGGAAACCGGACCCAACGGATTTTTGTCCGGTAAACCGACTACACTGAAGATTGTGGATATGTTGGAGAAACAGGACACGTTGCTGCCTGCGGACGCAAAAGCGGAAAAACGGATGATTGTAAAAAATGGGCGTCTGGTGACATTACCAGACACTCCGCTGAAATTTTTCACTTCATCCATTCTCTCCTTTGGCGGGAAACTCCGCATCATGAAAGAGCCTTTTGTTAGTCGGAAGATCGGAGATGAAGATGAGACGATTGCCGGTTTCGGCAAGCGTCGGCTGGGTGAACAGGCGGTGACCTGGATGCTGGATCCCATGGTAAGCGGTGTGTTTGCCGGTAACGTGGACAAGCTGAGTCTGGCGTCCTGTTTCCCGAGGATTCATGAACTGGAAATGGAATACGGGAGTCTGGTCAAGGCGATGATGAAGCTTCGATCCAAAAAAGCGTCGCCTTCCGGTAAGCTGACTTCATTTGAAAACGGGATGGGTCAGTTAATTGAGATGATGGTGTTATCCGGCGCTTTCCGACTTCATCCCGGAAGCGAGGTTCGGGAGATTCGAAAAGAGCCGGACGGCTTTCATCTGGATCATGTTCGTGGTGTGTATGATGTGGTGGTGCTTGCGGTTCCGGCATACAGTTTGTCGGAAATGGCGGTTCCGGGGCTGGCAGAGGTGAAAAAGGAACTGGCATCTGTCCCGTATCCGCCGATGGCTGTTTTGCCGTTCGCCGTGAAAAAGGGGATAGTGGATGGATTTGGCTTTCTGATTCCATCTGCGGAAAAGAGCAGGATTCTGGGCGCCTTGTATTCTTCCGAAATCTTTCCCAACAGAGGAACGGGCGAATATGATCTGGTAACGGTGATGCTGGGTGGTGACAGGAACTATGAGGTTCGGGACATGGACTCGGCATCTCTGGTGGATGCAGCGTCGGAGGAATTGGCCGGATTCCTGAAGGTGGAGCGGAAGGAACTGGAAAACGTCGGGCTTTTCAAGTGGCAGCGTGCGATTCCACAGTACTATACAGGCCATTGGAAAATTGTTGAGAAAGTGGAGAAGGCGGCGGCCGCTGTTCCAGGCCTTTTTGTAACCGGAAATGCTTTTTACGGCATCGGAATCAACGACTGCACACTTGCAGCTTTTAAGATGGCTGAGAAGGTGCAGGAATACCTGACGGGAGAAAAGGAATGAGGATACTGTACGAGTTATCCGTAACGGTCAATTTTATTGCACTGATTCTTTTCTTTGTGTTTGCATACAAAAAAAACCGTTCAATATTTTTGGCAGCCTCATCGTTATTGGCGGCAGGGACGCTGATGCTGATATTTTTTCTTGCAATCCAGGGTGTTCAGTACCGTTCACAGCCGGTAACCACGCCTTTTCTCAGTTACAATTTTCTGGCCATGCTCATCTATCTCCTGTACTTTCTTTTTGAATTCAGATTCAAAATTCCTCTTCTGGGTACTTTTCTGGTGCCGGTGGGATTCTTTCTCAACATCGTTTCCCTATTTTCCAGAAATGTTCAGGCTGCGCAGCTCAAAGTTGTTTCTCCTTTTCTGTTGGGGATTCATACCGGTTTTCTCATGCTGGGAGAGGCACTGTTCATCCTTGCCTTTGCGTCTTCGGCAATGTACCTTATCCAGGAAAAGAACCTGAAATCCAAGCGGTTCAATCAGTGGTATTCACGGCTGCCTTCTCTGGGAAGGCTGGAAGAAATGACGGCGCTCGGAGTGTCCGCCGGTTTTCCGCTGCTTACAACGGGATTGCTCATCGGATTCTTCTGGGCGGCAAAAGTCTGGGGTCCGGGCTGGTATTTTGACCCCAAGGTAATCTTGTCCACTGCGATGTGGATGATTTATGCCTGGCTCTTCTACAGCAAGGTTGCGGACCGGATTCGAGGGCGCCGGTTTGCGGTGGCGGTAGTCTGGTGCGTGGTACTGATCCTGCTTTCTTTTCTCGTCACAAGTTTTTTGCCTTCTATCCACACCTTGAAACAATCTTATGGAGCGAAATAGATGGGACTGGTTCTGGTTGGATTGAATCACGAAACGGCGCCGGTACAATTGCGGGAACAGGTGGGATTGAATCCGGAGGAAGTGGACGGAATTCTTCATGAACTGATCAAGGAAGAGGTGTTCCGGGAACTGGTGATTCTCTCCACATGCAACCGCACCGAACTGCTGGCGATGGCTGCCAGCGACGACGCGGGAGAAGCACGGCTTGTTTCTTTCCTTGCGGATCGGGCGGGTGTGCCGGTCTTAGAAATTCGGGAATATGTTTACGAATTCTGGGGGTTGAAGGCTGTGGAACATATCTTTCGGGTGGCATCAGGTCTGGAGTCAATGGTGTTGGGTGAGCCGCAGATTACGGGACAAGTCAAGGATGCTTTTGACCGTGCCATCTCAGCAGGTACTGCCGGGAACCGGCTGTCAAGCATCTACCGCCATACGATTCAGGCGGTGAAACTGGTTCGGACACAGACTGAAATTGCCCGGAACGCGGTATCGGTCTCCTATGTGGCAGTGGAACTGGCAAGGAAGGTGTTTGGCGAATTGAAAGGTAAGCGTGCTTTGCTCGTGGGGGCCGGGGAAATGTGTGAACTGGCAGCGACCCATTTGAAGGAACGCGGCGTGGACGCAGTGGATGTAATCAACCGTACCTTTGAAAAAGCGAAGCAGCTTGCAGAACGATTCAACGGAGTTCCATATCCACTGGATGACATGCGAACAGCACTGACCTCTGCGGATATCGTCGTCAGTTCCACCGGTTCACAGGAGCCTGTAATTGGAAAAACAGATATTGAGGCCGTGTTGAAAAAACGGAGATCCGCTTCTCTGCTGCTTATTGACATTGCCGTTCCACGGGATATTGAACAGGGAGTGGGAGATTTTCCAGGTGTGTTTCTCTTTGATATTGACGACTTGCAAAAGGTAATCGAAGCAAATAAGGAAAAACGGAAGAAAGAGGCGGAGAAAGCGGCAGGGCTCATTTCACGTCGGGTCCGGGAATACGAGAAATGGCGGCGAATGCAGGATGTAAACCCGGTTATCGTAGAATTGCGCCGGAATGTTGAGGTGATGCGAAAAGAAGAACTGGAAAAATCTCTGAAGCACCTGCACGGGTGTTCTGAAGAGGTAAGGAAAGAGCTGGATCGTCTCAGTTATTCCATTATGAACAAAATGCTGCACCAGCCTATTACGGAATTGAAACGGGCCGCCAGGGAAGAAAACCTGGAGGGGGGACTGGTTTCATTTTTCAGATCAATATTCAAGTTAGACTGAACGAAAGGGGAGAGCAATGCAGGTAAAAATTGGAACCAGGGGATCCAAACTGGCCTTATGGCAGGCCGAACATGTAAAAGGATTATTGGAACAGAATCATCCCGACCATGAATTTGTCGTTCGGATTGTCAAAACCACCGGGGACATGGACCAGAAAACGCCATTGAACCAGATAGGTGGTGTGGGCCTGTTTACCAGGCAGTTGGAATTGGCGCTGGATGCCGGGGAAATTGATCTGGCTGTACATAGTTGTAAAGATCTTCCGTCTGAAATTGATCCACGCTTCCGGCTATCTGCTTTCTTAGAGCGGGAAAAACCGCTGGATGCACTGATTTCCAACAGAATCCGCTTATCTGATCTGAAAAATGGAGCCGTGGTGGGTACCGGGAGCCTGCGGCGGGTCAGTCAGCTGAAAAACTATTTCCCCAACGTGGAGACCAGGGAGCTCAGGGGAAACGTGGATACCCGGCTGAGGAAACTGGAGAACGGGGACTACGATGCCATCATTCTGGCCTATGCCGGGGTAAAACGCCTGGGGCTGGAATCGGTTGTTGCGGATGTAATTCCGGAAGACATTATGGTACCTGCAGTTGCACAGGGGGTGGTGGCTGTGGAAACCCGCCATGGCGACAGTGCGGTTCAAGAGATCGTGTCTGTCGTTGATCATCTGAATTCCCGTCTCGTTGCAGTTCAGGAACGAAATTTCCTTCGGATTGTGGAAGGGGGGTGCAAAGTCCCTGTCGGTTGTTATGCCACTTTTAGAAAAGATTTCCGGATTCGGGGTTTTATCGGTAACGTGGACGGAACAAATGCGGTGCGCCATGAGCTGGTGTTGCCGGCTGACGGATTTGAGGATGCGGGGGAAAAGCTGGGATTGGCAATGTTGGTGGACGGTGGGGCGGAAATTCTGGAAAAAATAAAGGAAATGGAAGAAATATAAACAGCCGAATGATGGAGTTATCTATATTTTGATCCCTGTGCGGGAAAGAAGAATTTTTCATGATATTTCCCTTGCAATCCAAAGATTTTCTGTTACCATACTATCTTTGCTGGGGGTGTTCTCTGGTAGAAGTGGGGAGGTTCCCGAGTGGTCAAAGGGAACAGACTGTAAATCTGTCGCCGGATGGCTTCGGAGGTTCAAATCCTCCTCTCCCCACCATTTTCAGCGGGAGTAGCTCAGTTGGCTAGAGCATCAGCCTTCCAAGCTGAGGGTCGCGGGTTCGAGTCCCGTTTCCCGCTCCATATTTTTT
>JAADJC010000045.1 GCA_013151025.1 Acidobacteriota bacterium | reverse complement strand
TGCTATCATGGCTTCACCTCTTCTTGTTTTGTTATGTGTTACTTATCACATGTATATTGTAATAAAAAAGAAGAGGCTTTTCTATCTAAAATACGTACTTTATTGAAAGATTTATATGGTGCTTATTTTGCTTCAAGGCCGAAAAATGGGGTGATGCCAGGTGAGCGCAGCCTGTGTCAACGTAAAACAGGAGTATTCCTTTTGGAAACTACGAAAATAAATAAACAAAGGATGGAGAAAGCCAGAGAGAAATGGGTAAAATTCCATATGAAATCATTTGCATGGTGTAACCTTTGGGTAGATTCCCAGTATTGTAGGCGAAGGGAGGCAGATGTGATTTCTTTTAAGAACATGTATCAGAAATATGAACGGGACGTCTTTCGATTCGCCTATTGGCTTTGCCGAAATGCGCATGATGCTGAGGATATCAGCAGTGAAACATTTGTCCGGGCATGGGCTGGTTCAGGCCGGTTGAACGCGCAGACCCTGAAAGGGTACCTGTTTAAGATTGCGCGAAATCTCTGGCTTGATCAGTTGAAACAGAAGAAGCGAAAATTGTCCGATCCTGATGTGATTACGGATCCGGGACAGAACCCGGAGGAATATGCATTGGGAAATGAAACGGCGGAGTTGGTGCAGAACGCGTTGGCGGATCTTCGCAGCTCGGACCGGCATATTCTTTTTCTCCGGTTTACGGAAGAATTGTCCTATCGGGAAATCGCGGACTGTCTGGGTCTCAGTATGGCTGCGGTGAAGGTGGCTCTCCATCGCGCAAAAAAGCGGCTCGGAAAACGAATCAAGGAGGAATCATGACGAATGTAACCATAACAAGTGAGATTTTAAAGGATCTGTTGCCTGCCTACCTGTCCGGTACGGCCAGTGCGGCAACGATGCAGTTGGTGGACGATTATCTGAAAGAACATCCCGACTTCCTGGAAACCATGGACAGCAGGTTAGAGAGTATTCTGGGAAAAAAGACTCGAAACGGGCAAGTCGAATTGAAGGCGTTGGAGCGCACTCGTCGCATGATTCGGGGAAGAATCTGGTTTAAGGCATTTGCTATTTTCTTTACCCTGCTGCCGTTTTCATTCGAGGTTGGGGATAAGACAGGATTTCGATGGCTTTTTGCGGATTCTCCGGTGACGATCGGGTTTTTCGTATTCTGGGCAGTGGTTTTCTGGATCGGTTATTTTGTTATGAGAGGGAAAGTAAAGGTGACTGACGTAGTGTAATTGTCTGTTATTATTGTAACTGTGAGCCCGCTTAATGCGGGCTTTTTTTTGGAACAATTGGAAGAATATTTAGAGAATCTGAAAAAAACGTAAAGTAAACTTGACAGCGCTGAGTTTTGAGCCTATATTGAAAAAGTAAAGCATGCTTTACTCCAAACGGAGGGTCAAGATGAAGGATATGGTAATAAACAGAGTCCGGGAATTTAGGCAGAAAAGGAACATGACGCAGGAAGAACTTGCGGGTGCTGTGGGTGTGTCGCGTCAGAGCATCATTTCAATTGAGAAGGGGCAATATGTTCCGTCACTGCCCCTGGCGCTCAAACTTGCCGCATATTTTGAGTGCGCCACGGACAAGTTATTTCAACTGAAGGAGGGAAGGGTATGAAACTGTTCAGGAGCTGGTTTGATGAGCGATTCATCATGCATCGACTCAAATCTACACGGTTCGCAATGGTCATAACAGCAGTTGCAATGGGTGTATATGTAGAATATGAGTTTTTTGTTCATCATGTGATCCCGTGGGAGATTATGGCATTTCTGGGTGTCCTCGTTGTCACCAAGTTGGGTGCCATGCTCTACTACCGGCTGTTTAACTGAGGGAGAAAATAATGTTGCTTAAGATATGGAAAGAGGGGGATTGGCGAAAAATGATTGCGGTGGGGCAATTTGCCATGATTGCCGGTTGGATATTCCTTTTACTGGCCTTGCTCCTGCACCAGGGAGGAACATTGCCGCCAGTGCTGGCCCGACTTGCAAGTCCGAACTATTGGAAGGGATTTTGTATCGGTCTGGGAACGACAGTCATGTTGCTTTCAGTCCTTATGAATGTTAAAGGCCTGATCTATTATAGGAAGTATCGACGGATATAACAAATCGGGAACGGGTTACCCGTTCCCGATTTGTTTCTTTACAGTGCACCCCACTTCAGGATTTTTCACTCCGGATCTTCTCCAGACCCTGTTTATATGAGGGTTCGTCAGGATCTGAAGCAATAGCTTGTTCCATGGTATGGATAGCTTTGTCATAATTTCCTTCTGCCACATATAGCCAGGCCAGCGTATCCCAGATCGCTGCGGCTTTCGGGTCCAGCTCAACTGCCCGCCGGGCAACGTCAATTGCATGAGCGTACTGGCTTGACCACTTTTGCTTGTACACTGTCCATGCAAATTGGTTCCTCAAACCCGTGTCCTCAGGGGTCAGTTTCAACATCCGATCAAACAATCCAACAGCTTTGTCCACTTGCGCGTTTTTCGTATAGTATTTTATGAGTACTCGAGATCCCATCTGAAGGTAGTTCACATCTTGCGAAGAAGCCAGCAGGGTTTCCAGTTCCCCAATGTCACCGGTTCGGGCCTTACTCAGCGCCACGTAAAACTTCGCCTCGTTTCCATGTCCCAACCCGTCTTTCGCATCCAGTTCAAGCATCCTGCTGAAATGATCACCGGCCTTACCGAATGCATAGTGCGAGACATATTTCTTTGCCAGTTTATATTTGAGTTCTGCATCAGAAGAGTTCAACGGTTCCGCATCCAGTAACGATTTCAACGTGCCTTTGCCGGCAGCATAATTTCTCAGCTTTTGAAGGTATGCGTTCCTGGAACCGCCAAAGCCAACAATCCGATCCACCTCGGTTCCGTCATCTTTTAAAAGAAGTACCGTCGGATATCCAATAACGGCGTATTTCTTGCGAAAGTCCTTTGCACCCTTATCTTTATTTCCGTTCAGTTTTACGGCGATGTATAATTTGTTAATTACTTGTTCCGCTGTTTTGTCCTTGAAGACCACCCGGTCTAATTTCTTACAGGAGCTTCATGTATCCGAATAGACATCAACCATTACAAGTTTCTTTTCAGATTTTGACCTGATCATTGCCTGATCCAGTGCTGCCCGGATGAAGGCAACACCTTTCTCTGTCTTCATGGTCTTGTCGGTGACACTGGTTCCCTGGCAGGCGATTAGGGAGCCCAGGACTAAAAGGGTCAACAAACGTTTCATTCAAACCTCCAAAGATATAAATTTCAGGCAGTTGCTAAATCCATCGGGTATCAGCAACTTGAATCGTAATAAATTAACCATCAGTATATTACTATAGAATTAGTTCAATATGTACTCGAATGGGAGCGAAATCTCATCAAGAATCGGAGTCAAGGTAGGAAGCGTTGCGATAAAGAGTGAAAATGCGTACTTCTGTTCCCTTACTCTTCTTATTCAAACCTGTCCGCACTTTTCCCTTATTCACTCGCACAATACTTGACCCTGTGGGAGGGCTGAGGTAAGATGTTTGAAAAAGGATTGAGGTGTATGATGAACGAACTTATTGAATTGCTTGTAAATTTCATAAACACAAAAATTGAACAGAGTCTTCAGGATTACAAAAAGGAAATTTCCAGTATCCCTGCCCGGGGACAGAGTGTATCGCCGGAAGAGCTGGAACGGATGCTGGAAGTACTGAAACAAAATGATGAACCTGATAAGGGTTACCTTGTGGAAGCCATGGCCCGGCTCGGTGGTATCGAGGATGAATGGGCGCAGATTTCAGACCAGGTAAGCCTGATTGCATCTTTCTTGAATATTTGCGGAGATTTCTGTGATTATAATGGTTTTTTTATTTTCAAGGGGGAAGGGGCGAGTTGCTATGATGCCACATCTCACAAGGCATTCCCTCAGAAAGGTGACAAGGTTGCGGTAGAGCGATTCAACAGGCCAATGACCTTAGCGGATTCTCCCCTTCCTGACGATATCAAGGGCCAATTTGAGGGAATCAGTGATGTGTACGTATTGCCATTGGCGCTGAAGTTCAAACCTGCAGGGTTTGTGCTGACTGTTCTCAGCGAGAGCGGTTTGCTGGATTTCATGAAGACAGTTGTAACAATTATGTCCCGGGAATTAACTTTGATGCCGTACAAGGCAAAGGCCCTTCTTGGGAATAAACCTCGGGTAGGTGAAAAGGCACCGGTTTCTCCCAGCAAAGCTTCTTCCGGTTCCCGTGCTTCCATTTCCAGTATCGGGTTGGAATCTCCCCTTGAACGGGCAATCCGGTACGCAAAACTCCTGACCTCTGAGATCAAGTTGTACAATGAGAAGGCGGTCAATAAGGGATTACAGGATGGTGGCCTTCGCAATCTCTTATCGGTGGATATTGAGCGGAGCTACAATTCTTTTCGGGAACGATTTCCAAATTCAGAAGAAATACCCGATCGGATTTTTGACGAAGCCTTGATTGAATACGTGGCGGACGGAAACGCCGATCTTTTGTGACGGTTGCCAGGCTTTCATGAAAAGAGGAGCCGTCCTGTATTCAAAGTTGATATGTTTCATTGTTTTAACAAGTTTTCCATTGATCCGGGTAAATCCGGGTTCGGTTGGTTCATATCCAGAATAATCACAGGGGGATTTTATGTCATTTGATTTGAAAAGAATTCAGAATTCGCTCAGCGCGAGGGGGATGGATGGCTGGCTGTTGACGGATTTTCACCACAGGGACCTGATGGCCTATCGAATTCTGGACTTACCCGTGAAGTTTACGTCCCGGCGCTGGTTTTACTTTATCCCGGCGGAGGGAGAGCCGAAACGCCTTGTTTCAAAGGTAGAAAGTACGAAGCTGGATTCGCTGGTTGGAGAAAAGCGAACTTATCTCTCATGGAAAGAGTTGCATCAAGCTCTCCGTGACATGGTGTCGGGATATGGGAAAATTGCCATGCAGTACTCACCGATGAACAATATTCCCTACGTTTCAGTTGTGGATGGTGGAACAATTGAATTGATCCGGTCTTTTGGCGTGGAGATTTTAACTTCTGCCGACCTTGTTCAGGAATTTGAGGCGATTATTGATGAAGCTGGTTATCAGAGTCACCTGGAAGCCGGCGGATTGGTTCAGGCAATTAAAGATGAAGCTTTTGTGCGGATTCGAGACTTTCTCGACAGGGGGGAAAAGCTGACAGAGTACGAGCTGCAACAGTTTATTGCCCGCCGCTTTGAGGAAAACGGTTTGAATTGCATGGAAGAGTATCCAATTGTCGGTGTAAATGGGCACCCCGCAGATCCTCATTTTGAGCCCACTGCGGAAAACAGTGTGGCGTTCAAGGATGGCGATCAGGTACTCATTGATCTCTGGGCAAAGCTGGATAAGCCGGGTGCGATTTTCTATGACATTACATGGTGCGGGTACATTGGCAAGAATCCCCCCGCAGACTATGTGGAGGTGTTTCACGTGGTCCGGGATGCCAGAAAAGCGGCAGTTAATTTTGTTCGGGAGCGTTTTAGAAAAAAGGAAAAAGTATTTGGTTATGAAGTAGATGACGCATGCCGCAAGGTCGTGGTAGATGCGGGATACGGTGAATATTTTGTCCATAGGACCGGTCATTCGATTGGAGAAGAGGTTCATGGAAACGGGGTCAATATTGACAACCTGGAAACAATGGACGAGCGACAACTGGTACAGGGAATCTGTTTTTCCGTTGAACCGGGAATATATATTCCTGACAAAGTCGGTGTTCGGACTGAAATTGATGTGTTCATTACGCTGGACGGTGAGGTGATTGTGGCCGGAGATGAGCAGGAAGAACTGATTCTCATCTGATTAACGGGAAGGTTGTGATTGGCTTGAAGTATGTGGGAAATAATTTCAATAAGGAGCCCTGAATGAGTATTTATCTATGGGTAATTGGAGCTTACCTCCTGGTGTTGACCGGGATGAATTTCTGGAAATCACGACAGGTACGAAGCAAGGATGACATGATGCTGGCGGGGCGAAATCTGTCCCTTACAAAAATGGTGTTTACACTGATTTGTACATGGATTGGTTCCGGAACCTTCATTGCAGGGGCCGAATTTGCGGCCAAATTCGGCTGGAGCGCGATGTGGCAGCCTGTGGGGGCATGGATCGGCATTATTATCATTTATTTTCTCGCATCCAAGATTAGAACTTTCGGTCAGTATACAGTGGGAGATATTCTGGAGGTCCGCTACGGGCCGATTGCCAGAGTTTTCGGTGCCATCGCTATTATTATTAGTTTTACAGTCATTGTCAGTTACCAGTTCAAGGCAGGGGGATTTATTCTCAACGTGATTACGGATGGAAAGGTGAGCGTGAACCAGGGTATGTTTATGGCCGCGCTGTTCGTAATCCTGTTTACGGCCATTGGGGGAATGGTGGCGGTGGCCAATACCGATCTCCCCAACGGTATTATCATTATGTTGTCCACGATAATTGCGACACCATTGGTTATGATGACTGCGGGAGGTTGGCACACAATTCAGTCTATTCTGCCTGCCTCTCATTTTCAGGTATTCAGTTTGGCTTTTGGTGGGAACCCTTATCTGAAGATTCCGGCCTACGGGTTGTCCGGATTATTGCTATTGCTGGGTATTCAGAGCATGTACCAGAAGTTTTACAGTGCAAGGACCCCGGCTGAAGCAAAACGGGCGGCCGGTCTCTGGGTAATCGGAACCATGATTGTGGAAACTGTGGTGGTTATTATGGCTGTTTACGCTTCTTCCTATCTGTGGAAAGAGATTCAGGCGGGGAGCGTTGACCCGGCTGCTGTTATTCTGGAAGCTGCACGGAGAATGGTGCCATTGCCGGTGGGTGTCCTTTTGCTTGGAGCCGCAACAGCCGTGGTCATTTCCACCGGGATGAACTACCTTCTTTCGCCTACAACCACAATTATGCATGACCTGATCGGGCGCTTTGGAAAGAAAAAAGATGACGACGATAATGAAAAGGCCGGGGTGCTTCTTCAGAAAGGCCTGATTATCGTTGTGGGCATTGCTGCTTTTCTACTGGCGTGGCGCATGCAGTCCGTACTGGAGAGCGCGTATTTTGCTTACACAATTTATGGAGTTGCCATTACACCTGCTTTGCTTGCGGCATTGGTTTCAAAGAAGGTAACACATACTGCCGGTCTGATTTCTATTATTCTTGGAACAGTTGTAACAGTGTTCTTGAAGCTGGCAGGGTATATCTGGCCGGCCATAATGGTCCCACTGAACAACCCCAACGGTGACCCGTTCGGCATCCCGATTATCTACCCGGCGCTGGCGATTTCACTGGGAAGTCTCATCCTGGTTTCTTTCTTTACGAAGGCCCCGGATAAAGAGGTGATTGAGAAGTTTTTTCCTGAAAATGGGTGAACGATTGTTTCGCAATATGTCAAAAACAGGGCCTTGGATCACTTTTATTGCATTTTATAGAAAAAATGTACAGATTTCACCTTGCAACCGTGTTAAAAAATTGCTACTATTTATCGCAGATGAAACCCTTTAGGAGGTGTAAACGAATATGAAGAAAACTTTGGGAATGATTGTTGTACTGGGCTTCGCAGTGGTGCTCTTCGGAGTTTCCTGCTGCACCAAGCCACCGGAGGAGCTTGCTTCCGCCAAGGAAGGCTATCAGGCTGCCGAATCTGCATGTGCCGCTGATTATGTGAAAGCGGAACTTGACGAAGCAAAAGCGATGCTGGACAAGGCTCAGGCTTTTGCAGACGACAAGAAGTGTAAGGATTCCAAGGCTTCTTCCCTGGAGGCGATTGAGCTTGCCAAGAAAGCGGAACAGGATGCGGTTGCTGAAAAGGCAAAAGCGAAAACCCTGGCAGAAGAAGCGATTGCGGCTGCGGTAAAAGCAGGAGATGGAGCAAAGGCGGAAGACGCCGAGACTCATGCAAAAGCTGAATTGGATGCCGGTTTTGCTGCTCTTGGTAACGCAAAGGACCTGATGGCGAATGACGAATGTAAGTATTATCAGGTTAAGAAAATGGCTGATGATGCTGCTGCCAAGCTGGGCGACGCCGCTGCCAAGGCAATTGCCGAGAAGGCGCGTATTGCGGAAGAGAAACGACAGGCTGAAGAAGCTGCCCGTGTTGCGGCAGAAGAAGAGCTTAAGCGTCATCCGAAGGAATGGACAGTTGTGAAGGGCGAATGTCTTTGGAAGATTGCCGGTTACGACAAAATTTATGCTGATCCTTTCCAGTGGCCGTTGATTTACAAAGCAAACAATTCTCAAATCAAAGATCCTGACCTGATTCATCCGGGACAGGTATTCGCGATTCCGAGAAATGTGTCTGATGAGGAAGTACAGCAGGCGATTAAAGATGCAAAGAATCGTCCGTGGCCTGTTGAGAATTTTTTCTTTGACGGCAAGTAATATTCAGGATTGAGGTTAATAAAAGAGCGGGGAAGATATCCTTTCCCGCTCTTTTTCCGTCTATGAGTCAATATATTTTTGAACAGTGTGATATTTCTTTGTTTTATGAGAACCAGAACCAGGTGATTTCTGCTATAGAAAAAGCCTTTCAGGTGCATCTCACTGCCCGGGGGCAGAGAATCAGTATTGTGGGGGATGGAAACCATCCTGAATTGATTAGTCTCTTTACGGACATGGAAAATTATCTTGGCCAGCGTCCGGATGCAAAGCCGGAAGAATTGGAATCTTTTGTTCGTATTCGCCGGGAAGCCCCTCAAATGTCACTTTCAGAGATCCTCAATGACAGCTCCATTGTTCCCAATTCAAGAAAAGCGATATATCCCAAGTCTTTGAATCAGAAATTGTACGTTCATACCATTGAGCAAAGCGATATTGTGTTTTCCATCGGTCCTGCAGGGACGGGCAAAACATATATCGCCATGGCGGTGGCGATTAAATATCTCCTTGAAAAAACAATTAATAAGATTGTGTTGACACGGCCGGCAGTGGAAGCGGGGGAAAGCCTTGGATATCTTCCCGGTGATCTGCAGGCCAAAATTGATCCATACCTGAGACCCTTGTATGATGCGCTGTTTGACATTATTCCCACAGATCTTGCCAACCGTTTAATTGAGCGGGGGCAGGTGGAGGTTGCGCCTTTGGCATACATGCGGGGCCGGACACTGAATGATGCTTTTTTGATTCTGGATGAGGCTCAGAATTCAACGTCTGAACAGATGAAAATGTTTCTGACAAGGATCGGGTTTCGTTCAAAAGCGATTGTGACAGGTGACATTACACAGATTGATCTTCCGATACAAAAAAAGTCCGGTCTTGTGGAAGCAAAAGAGATATTGCAGGGAATAGAGGGCATTCGATTTATTCATTTTACAGAAAAGGATGTGGTAAGACATGCGATTGTTCAAGAGGTCATTAAGGCCTACCAGCGGCATGAAGAAAGTATTGATCGTAACAGGGAATAAGCCCACCTTTCGGGAAGTTCTCAGTTCTCTGCTTTTTATTGCCGTTTCAGGAGCATTAATATTAAAGATGTTTTCCTTCGCAAATATTGAAAGGGTAGCGCCTGGAGATGTTGCAAGGACAGACATATATGCCACACTGGATTTGAATATCGCGGATACGGTGACGACTGAAGCCCGCTGTCGGGCTGCGCGGGAGCAGGCGCCCAGGGTATACATTTACGATCCCCGTGCCCATGAAAAAGTGACGTTTATTCTGGATCAGTTGTTTCAAAAGCTGAAAGAGTATCAAGAGCTCAGAGATTCCCTCATTTCTGAGAGGGGAAAATCTCAGAAGGCGGAAGCAAAGAAGCAGGTTGAAGTATTGACAAATCAGTACCAGGATCAGCTTTCGGCACTGGTTTCCCCGGCAATATTCGTGGCGCTTAAGGATATTAAAAATCTTGATGAGTTGAAACCTCTTCTCAAAGAAATGATGGATCGCTTGTACACCCGGGAGTTTGTAGAAGATCGAAATAGCCTGGAGTTGATTCATGGTGAGGCGGTTCTGGTTGATTCCGGGAAAGACCAGCAATATCTGACCAAGGGGTTTCCACCTGTTTTGGACAGGGCGACATTGAAGAAGTTTGTCTACAGTTTCCTGAGAAATCGTGAAGTGGTCCATGATCAGGAGTTTTCTTTCATTTTCGCATTGGTTAATCATATCGTGATTCCAAACTACATTTTTGACGGGAAAATGACCGAGGAATCCAGGGAAGAGGCTGCAAATAGTGTAGAACCATCGTATCTCAGAAAGAAAACAGGCGAGATTATAGTACGGAAAGGGGAGAGAATTTCTCCGGTAGCGGCACGATTTATAAATGAGCAGAATGAGCGGCTTAGGGCCAATATTTCTTTACGGAGAATTATTTCAACTCTTCTGCTGTTGAGTCTGGCAGTCTTTTTCCTCTATCGCCTCTCTGTTGTGTTTCAAAAGAGGTATGCGCGAGAGGAAGTCCCGGTATTCCTTTTACTCATCTGGTGTGTACTGGCGGGTATCGTGTTGATTAAGCTGTCAATTTTTGTATTAGGGGCTGTTGAAAGAAGTGTTTCACTGTCCGTTCTTTTTAAAGGGGAGCTTCTGTTTTATGCAGTGCCTTATGCCTTCTCCGCGTCTCTGGCTGCATTGCTTGCAGGTGGAATTCCCGCTCTGATTGTCACGGTTTGCCTGACCATTGTTGTGATTCTGCTGACTGCCGGCAACATTCCCCTTACTCTCTTTCTCATATTTTCATCTTTGTCGGCGATTTTTATTTTGCGCAAGCAATCAGGACAATCTGCTGTGTTGTTTTCCGGATTCTGGCTGGGTTTATCTCACTTTGTATTTCTGATTATTCTATTTCTTCATTATTCCGGTAATCCTTCATGGGAGTGGTATGGAGCTGCATTTCTTATTTCTCTGGTTGGCGGTTTCTTTGTTTCTGCGGCAGTTACAATATCTATTCCAACCTTTGAAACAGCCTTTGGCATTACCACGGACATTCGACTTCTGGAACTGGCGAATATGAACAATCGTCTGTTGGTTGACCTGTCTATGAAGGCGGCCGGAACCTATCAGCATTCAATTCTGGTGGCAAATCTCGTGGAAGCAGCGGCAAAAGTGATAGGTGCGAACTCGCTGCTGGCCAGGGTAGGCACCTACTATCATGACATCGGGAAAATGGAAAAGCCGGGATATTTTATTGAAAACCAGCGTCCAGGTGACGAAAACCGGCATGATCGTCTGACACCGAAGATGAGTGCAATTATTCTGACAAACCATGTGAAAGATGGGATCAGGCTGGCAGAAGAAGCAAGATTACCGGAACAGATTGTGCGATTTATCAAGGAGCACCATGGAACAAAACTCATGGCCTTTTTCTATAATAAAGCGTTTTCTTTACAGGAGGAAAACGGTGAGGCTGTGGAAGAGAGTGATTATCGGTATCCGGGTCCGAAACCAACCATGAAAGAAACAGCTATATTGATGATCGGCGATGCAGTGGAGGCGGCCTCCCGAACCCTGAAAGCACCGGTGACTGCCGGTAAATTACAGAACCTCGTGAATCGGATTATCAAGGATCTGGTGGATGATAATCAATTTTCCGATTGTGACTTAACATTCAAAGAACTGGATAAGATTGCGGCCAGTTTTCTGAGATCCATCGCAGCATCATTCCACACCAGGATTGACTATCCCGGTTATGATTTCAACGAACAAAACGATAAAACGGAAAGTGACGGCCATGGGGATAAGAAACCGGGTTCAAAACATACCGGTAATGGAGCCGGGGATGAGTAAATCAGAGAAGATGATTGTTCCGGAAATCATTTTCCGGGATGATTTGCCGAAACTTCCTGAGATTGGTAGCCTGACTGAATTTCTGCGAGATGTTTCCGGTAGACTGGAACTTCCGGGGAGTGGAATATGCCGTATGGAAGTTGTCTTAACGAATAATGAAGAAATTCAACAGCTCAATCGTGATTATCGGAACCTGAACCAGGTGACGGATGTTCTGAGTTTTCCGGATGGAGACATTCTGCCGGAAACAGATGAGATTTTTCTCGGTAGTGTCGTAATTTCGGTAGAGCGCGCAGAGAAGCAATCGGGAGAAATCGGCCATTCTCTGGGAGAAGAGTTGAAGTTCCTGCTACTGCATGGTTTACTTCACCTACTCGGTTATGACCACGAGGAGGATGACGGAGAAATGGTAGTTTTGCAACGGAACATTAAAGATGCTTTGTCCGCTCATTTCAGTGGGGGAGAATAGATTATGCTGAAAGGACTTCTCGTTCTGTTTATTGTTGTCAGAATCACTATTTCGATTTTGCACACGGCTTTCGTCAGCCTGTCCAGGGTTGAGCTGCGGCAGATTGCTGAAAAATATCCTTCACTGGCATCGCCGTTGGAGCGGGGTGCAAGGTTTCAGTTGACCATTTCATTGACGGCGGAATTACTGCTGCTGGCTGTTTTCGGGCTGTGGGTGGTGATAAGCGGTGCATATATTGAACCATTCAATGTTCTCAATGCCGTCTTGGTACCTGTTATCTATCTGATTGTTGAGAAAGTTTTTGTTTCAACGACTGCATTTCTGAATCGCGAATGGGTGCTTTCCCGGTTCTTTGTGCTGTTTCTGCCATTTTATTACATTTTCCTTCTTCTTGTTTTTCCAGCATCTCTCATTGCACGGCATCTGATGAAAATGGAGGACGAGCGGGAAGAAGATGAGGATGAACGGGAATCCGAAGAAAAGGAATTGATTCAGGGAGTGCTCGATTTTGGTGATACCCTTGTAAGGGAAATTATGACACCGAGGACCGATATAGTCGGGGTAGAACAGTCTATTTCTTATCAAAAACTTATAAGCCTGTTTTGTTCCGCTAAACATTCCCGGATGCCGGTTTATCGCCACACGGTGGATGATATTATCGGGGTTGTTCATTTAAAAGATGTTGTGGCAGCCAAATCGGAAACATTCACACTTTCCGGTTTCCTGCAGAAGCCTTTTTATGTCCCGGAAACAAAAAAAGTCGACGAGCTTCTTCGCGATATGCAAAAAGCAAGAACGAAGATGACAGTTGTATTGGATGAATATGGCGGAACAGCCGGCATTGTGACGATTGAAGATCTGATGGAGGAAATTGTCGGAGAAATTGAAGATGAACATGACAGTCACTATGAGGAAATTCAACAATTGGAAAAAGATTCTTTCTTGGTAGATGGCAAATGCAATCTGGAGGATCTGGAAGAAGAAACTGGCATAAATCTGGAGGTTGACGAAATTGATACTGTGGGCGGTGCAGTGTTTAGTATCTTCGGCCGTATTCCGGAGGAAGGGGATTCTTTGGAGTGGAGAAAATACAGATTGACAGT
>JAADJC010000043.1 GCA_013151025.1 Acidobacteriota bacterium | reverse complement strand
CGGCTGGAGGCGGATTGGGTGCTGTGCTGCGCTATTTGCTGTCTGAAGTCATTTATCGGTTCACAAATCCCACCTTTCCATGGGGAACTGTTACCGTTAATCTGGTGGGTTGCTATATCATCGGACTGGCATGGCAATACTCTGAAATGTACCTGGTAAGCACCGGAACCCGCATTTTTGTGTTGACCGGTATTCTTGGCGCATTCACTACTTTTTCCACTTTTTCTCTGGAAACACTTACTCTGCTCCGCGATGGAGAAATAAAGCTGGCTGTTTTAAACCAGGTCGTCAGTGTATCTTTCGGCCTGATTCTTGTCATCGCCGGTACACTGACTGTCCGGTCCATGCACAGAATGCTGCACTGAGGAGGTTGACATGTTTCTTCCGGAAGAAGGGCTGTTGCTTAGAATCTTCGTCGGAGAGGACGATTCAACAGACCATATGACCCTGTATGAAGCCATTGTAATGAAGGCAAGGGAATTGAACATTGCCGGTGCCACAGTCCTCAGGGGCGGCATGGGGTTTGGAGCCTCCAGTCGGGTTCACACTTCCAAAATCTTGCGTCTCTCGGAAGATTTGCCCATTGTAATAGAAATTGTGGATACCGAAGAAAAGATAAATTCTCTCCTGCCTTACCTCGATGAAGTCATCACAGGCGGCATGGTGACGCTGGAAAAGGTGAAGATATTGAAATATCTTCCCGATCGTTCCCGCTAAAAAGGTTTTGGAGATTTAACTTCCTTTGTTATAATGGAATTGGTTTTTGGTAATTCTGAGTTCCGGGCCCATAGCTCAGTTGGCAGAGCCCCCGGCTCATAACCGGATGGTCCCAGGTTCGACCCCTGGTGGGCCCACCATAAGGTGGTTAAGTTTGATTGAAAAGAAAATTCATACAATTATGTAGAGACTTTAAAGGTGTTCCAGCAACTGGAACACCTTTTTTCATTGGAGGAGGTGACTTTGAAAAATGTGTTAGAAAACCTGCAACGCTATCAGGATTTGCTTCTGAGAATCCGACAATTGGAGCACGAGCTTACGACCTATCCGGAATCCGTGGAGAAACTGGGGCAAGAGCTGAAACAGCACCTGATAGCTGTTGCGCGCTCAGAAGAACAGCTTGCGGAAAACAGCGGGCAAAAAGACAGAAAAGAAGAATATCTGGTTTTGTGCAAAGCTAACCTTGAAAAATTCGAGCAGGATCTTATGGAAGTGACGAACCAGAAAGAGTACTCCGCTGTTTTAAAAGAAATTGACAGCACAAAGCGTGAAATTCACGAAACCGAGACAGTGATTATTACCCTCATGGAAAGTACAAAACAGTTAAAAACGGAGTGCGAACAGTTGAAAACAAGCTCTGATCAACTTCAAGTTACTCATGACGAGGCTATCTCCGGCTTTCGGGACACCAACCAGGGAAAAATCAAAGAAAAAGGAAAACTGGAAAAAGAAAAACGACGTCTTGAAAAACTGATCCCAGCCTCGCACATGAGAAGATTCAACCAGATTGCAGCCAGACGCGCCGGCATTGCCGTCGCCACAGTTACTGATGAATGCTGCTCCGCCTGTAACATGAAAATCCGTCCCCAGATGGTAAACAACATGCAACGGAATCCGGACAAGATGTACATATGTGATAATTGTCAGCGGATTCTTGTCTATATTGAACCAGATGGCGATGATAGCTGAAAATCTTTCAAGACTTAAACAAACCGTAGAAGAAACTGCACTTTCCTGCAACCGCGACCCGAAGACTATTCATCTCGTTGCGGTCTCCAAACGAAAGCCGGTTTTGGATATCCGCTCCGCCGCTCAGGCCGGTCAGATCATTTTCGGTGAAAATCACGTTCAGGAAGCCATAAAAAAGCAGAAATCCTGTCAGGACCTGAACATTAACTGGCAAATGATCGGTCACCTTCAGAAAAATAAAGTCAAACAGGCCGCTGCCATCTTTGACACAATTCATTCCATTGACAGCATTGAACTTGCGGAAATACTCAATCGAGCTTTAGAAAAAATCTCCCGAACCATGGATTGTTTCATACAGGTAAAACTAACAGCAGAAAAGACCAAAACCGGGATTACACCGGAAAATCTGCCCCGCGTCGCCTCCCATGTTCAGGCACTTCCCAACCTTAATCTGATTGGCCTCATGGGAATGCCGCCTTTCACTCCCGACCCGGAACAGGCAACTCCCTACTTCCGGAAACTTCGGCTTCTCAGGGACGAATTGAACCAGACAACTCTTCCTGATAATCCGATTCCGGAGTTGTCAATGGGCATGTCCCGTGACTTCAGGGTTGCCATTCGGGAAGGTGCCACGTATATTCGTATAGGTACACTGTTATTCGGGGAGAGAATTTATGATCATAGCTAACAACTTCCTCTTTGCACTGGGCACAGTCCTGGGATACGCACTGGAAATGTGTATCTGGATTGTTATTGTTCGAACACTGATCACATGGGTGAATCCGGATCCGAGAAACCCGGTTGTTCAATTTCTTGCGTCTCTTGTAGATCCTGTCACACGTCGGATAAGGCGTGCAATGCCTTTTCTCAGGATGGGAATGGTGGACATTTCACCTCTTCTCCTGATCTTTTTGTTGTTTTTTCTGAAGATTTTCGTTGTACGCACCCTGATTCAGCTCTCAATGTAAGGAGGCCGTATGCGCTTTACACCTATGGATATAACAAACCGCACCTTTTCCCGGTCTATCCGTGGTTACGATCGAGAGGAAGTGAAGAATTTTCTGCAATTGGTATCAGAAGATCTGGAAGCTCTCATTGCCGAACAGACTGAGCAGAAAAAAGAACTGGAGCACCTGAAAGAATCCCTGTCTGATCTCCGCGAACGGGAAAATATCCTTAAAGATACCATGCTTCTTGCCCAGGAAACCAAGGAAGAAATCCAGAAGAATGCCATGAAGGAAGCGGAAATTATCGTCCGGGAAAGTGAGCTTCAGGCGGAGCGAATCATCGCCACAGCCCATGATCGTGCCACAGATGTTCAACAGGAAATTGATGAACTGATTCGAAACCGCAATCAACTGATTCGCGAATTGACCGGTTTGATTCAAAATACGGAATCCTTTCTGGAAACATTAAAAAAACCCTACAGTTCTCCGAAAAAAGACAAAGACTGAGGTATCCCGCTATGAGAACCCGTATTACAAACATCAGAGAGATTGTTACACCGGTTTGCCCGGACGTAGCCGTCGGGACAGATATGGATAAACTGACGGTTTATACTGACTCAGACATTATTCTCTCCAATGGAATAATTGAATCAATTGTGCCTCGAAACCGGCATGAGCCACCCATCAACCGGGTTCTGGACGCTGAAAATGCTGTCGTTATTCCTGCTTTTGTAGACCCCCACACTCACATGGTTTTCGGTGGAACCCGTGAAGATGAATTCAATCTCCGCATCCAGGGGGAAAAATACATGGAAATCGCCGCGATGGGGGGCGGCATCAATAGCACTGTCAGAGCCACCCGGAATGAAAATGAAGATACTCTCTTTGAACACGCTCTGCAAAATCTCCATGACATGATCGCGTACGGTACCGCTACTTTTGAGATAAAGAGCGGGTATGGCCTTGACACAGAAACAGAGCTGAAACAGCTCCGGGTGATAAAACGCCTGCAAAAATCTCAATCCGTAGACATCAAGGCCACATTTCTTGGTGCGCATGAGATTCCGCCTGAATTTCGGGATCGGAAAGAGGACTATATTAAACTTCTATGTGAAAAAATGCTTCCTGCAGTCAAGGAACAGGGAATCGCCGAGTATTGTGACATTTTCTGTGAAACCGGGGTATTTGATATTGAGGAATCCCGTAGAATCCTCAACAGAGCAAAAGAACTGGGCTTTAAACTGCGCGTCCATGCAGACGAGTTAACTCCCCTGGGAGGCGGCGAACTCGCAGCTGAATTGGGAGCTGCCAGTGCGGATCATCTCGTCCATGTCACCAGGGCCGGCATTGATAAAATGGTTCAAGCCGGTGTGGTTTTTGATATGCTTCCCGGAACCACTTTTTTTCTCATGTCGGATCATTTTGCTCCGGCCGGAGATATTCTTGCGGCAAACGGCATCCTCGCACTGAGCACAGATTTTAATCCCGGCTCCTCCTATACACACTCCATGCCAATGGTCATAACCCTTGCCTGCCTGAAGATGGGGTTGACCATTGAACAAAGCATCAATGCCGCAACCATCAACGGCGCATATTCACTGGGTTTGCAGGACAAGACAGGGTCTATCCACAAAGGAAAACAGGCTGATCTGACTTTCCTTGATGCACCGTCCTACAAATTTCTGGTTTACAATTTCGGTGTGAACAGGGTGAGCGCGGTGATGAAGAAAGGGGAATTTATTTTTCAAAAATCCTGATTTCCAGCGTATCTCCCAACTGGAGTTTGTGGTTTTTCACCGTGCCCGGATTGGCTTCCACGACATATTTTGCCATATTCATGCTCCCATAACTGGGACAGTCCGGCTGATCACACGGGGGGACATTTTCTACATAATACACAATCTTTTTGTCTTTTGAAAGCCAGATGATATCCAGATGAATAAAGCAATTTTTCATCCAGAAGGCATAGGGTGCCGGATGATCGTAAATGAACAACATACCGGTATTCGGTGCAAGGGTATGCCGATACATCAGGCCACGAATCCACTGCTCCTGCGTGGTAGCCAATTCCATGGTCAGAACGGTACTGTCTGGTAAAATCACAGCTCCATATCGGACTTTCTCCTTTGCCGTCAGTGTAAAACAAAATCCAATCATAATAAAAACCATCAAAAATCTTCTCATGATGAACTCAATATTATTCGGCTTTCCAGCTTGATAAAGGAATGCTTGCATCCCCAACTGTCACAAACCACCACTGCGTCCCGGTATCGACAATCCTGCTTCAGATAAATCGCCACAAACATGCCATGCCGACAATAACAGGGGGCCACTACTTCGAAAGAAGTCCCGCAAACCGGGCAAGTGATGCCGAGAAGCTCATCCCGGGGAATATCTTCTCCACCTTTTACGCGGCCATCCCCCTGGATAGGACTCAGGTAGATATCGACATCTCCCGCCGAAGCAGAATGAACCCTCAGATGAATGGTTGAAAGGCCATCAATTTTGGGATTATCATCGCTGATCAGGTTGTGCCCGTTACAACAGAAAGCAGCTGTAATAATACGCCTGCCACCATCATCTTTCAGGATACCCTGAACCTGCTTTACCATACCCACTCCATATCGCTGTTCATTTGTAAATACCGGATACTCTTTCAATCTGTTCCCGCTCTCCCATGATAATCAATGTGTCCCCGGATTGCATCTTATAATCTGAATCGGGATTGAAAAGCACTTTCCCATTCACCTGTCGAACCGCCAGGATCAATGCCCCTGTCCGCCTCTTGAGGTTAATCTTGCTTATGCTCTCGCCCCGGATTTCTTCGTTGACATCTACCTGGATTTCTCCCACCTCTAAAAAGATATTTCTTGCCGGTGCCATAATATCCACGAGATTAACCAGATTGGGCTGAATAAGAACGGTCGCCATCCGTCTGGCGCTGATTTCATGCATACAGATAACTTCATTTGCTCCCGCCCGTCTCAATTTACCGACGCTACCTCCGGAAATGGCCCTGGACACCACACGAATAGCGGGATTCAGAGTTTTGGCGCTCAGTGTAAGAAATACATTGTCTGCGTCACTGGACAAACAAGCAACAATCGCTTCGGCTCTTTCAATTCCGGCATCAAGAAGTACCTGGTCTTCTGTCGCATCTCCCCGTAAGAGCGCAATATCATCAGAATCAGTTTTCAACTCCATTTCAACTACGACTACATCCTTTCCATTCTGCGCCAGGATTGCCGCCACGTCATGACCCATCCGGCCATAGCCACAGACGATAATGTGGTTCTTCATTTTGGAAATGACCTTTTCCATTTTTCGCCCCCTGATTATTCGCTGAAGTTCCCCCTCGATGAAAAACGAGGTGATCCGTGTAAATGAATAGCCGATTAAACCAACGCCGATCAGAATCAACACCATCGTGAACACACGACCCGGCCCGGAAAGTGGAACCACTTCGCGGAACCCTACAGTGGAAATGGTAATAACCGTCATATAGGCGCTGTCCAGAAGAGACGTGTGTTCAATCAGGTGATACCCCAATGTTCCCCCTGCCACGATCAGAAGGAGCAGCGCAAAGAGACTGAGCAGATGCCTTATTCGCATTGATCAATTAAAAATTGTAGACAATCTTGGAAACCTCTGGGTTCATCCTGAACTTTTTCTTCATAAAAAGGAAATTAATCTCCGCCTCATAATGAGCAGAAATCTCTACGTTCTTTCCCCGTTTGATAATTTTAAAACTATTGGGTTCAACCGGAAGGCCAAGGTCAGTCCCTTTTTTGGCCAGATTCTTTTTAATCAAGGCCATGTGACCGCGAAACTGATTGTACGATGCCGCCATCTCTTCCATCCCGCCCATACCCTGCTTCAATTGAAGGTTGTTGTACAGAATCGGGACCACCTGGAACCCAATGATAATAAGATACAATATGATTAGAATATACAGGACACAGCCCACACGACTTTCACCCCTTTGCTTATTCATCCAGCAACCTCCTTTCCCTCAATGGCTTTGCGAGAACTTCTTTTATATTTTGCACCAATTGATCCCGTTCGTCAATGGTATAGCGGGTAGAATCTATTGTTGGATGAACAATAAGCTCAATGGTTTTCCCGGGATTTATCAATCCCAGTCCCTTCACATGGATTTCATCCGTGTGCACAATGGTAACCGGAAGCAATGGAACGCCATATTGGATAGCCGTAACTGCCGGGCCCTTTTTCATTTCATGCTTCATGAAATCCCGGGTCCGGATACGGGTACCGGTTATCGCCATGATGTAGGGATAGCGGTCAAACATTTTTGCGGCCCGGTTGATGGACCGGATCGCATTTTTTGTGTTCTTCCTGTCGATCGGCACAAACCCGAAAAAGTAAATAATCCAACCAAAAAAGGGATAATACATCAATTCCTTCTTCATAACGGCCCGATAGATCCTCGGAAGACCTGCCATCAATGCGTAGATGTCAAAATCGCTATGATGATTGAAAACAATAATGTAGGGCGGTTTTTCCGGAACATTCTCCCACCCTTCCCAACTTACTTTAGCGTCTGCGGACCACAAACAAGCCCTCGCCCAAAGCCTCGCAAAAGTATCCACGATCTGATCCTTGAAAGGGGGGAAAATAATGGTCAAAATGGCGAGAACAAACAGGATAATGGAGGTAACGACAAATAATGTCACTCGGTAGGACAGTGTCCATACTACCCGCCCAAGCAAAGAACATTCTTTTACCTGGAAAAACCTGCTGGAAATCGCTTCATTGCCGGATTCCGGCGCTCTTTCATATTTCAATGCCGGTGTAAATTCCCGTGCATGATCTTCAGCGATGCATTCAAGCGCTGATCAGCCGGCATACTGGTTAATCTTTGATTCATATTCTCATCATCTTCTGCTTTTAACAAATCCATCATGTATTGAAGAATGGATTGAGGGAATATCCCATCCCGGGTATAAAGGCCGGCTCGCTCCTGCAATACACGGGCAGACTCCACACAACTTCTGGGCAGGGGCGGCAAATGATCAAGAAAATCTCTTTTTCTGGAATTGGATACAGGAAGATACAGTTGTTCGGCAATTTTCAGCGATTCTTCAGGATGAGACAGGCCCCACCGGGCCGCCATTGTTATCCCCGACAGGATGAGATGAATTAGCGCACTGCCGTCTGCTGTTCTCAACTCGACGGTTTGGCGGCTTTTGCCTGATACTCCATCATTTTCTCCCCTGGGATTGAGATTGGCCGCCAACTCATGAACGGTTTGCCATCCAAGGGGAACACGAATCATCGCCGTCCGGTTCAGGTCACTCCAACATACCCGTGTAGGTGCTTCCTGTCCCGGTACCAGTCGCAGGTACGCGGATGAAACTGTGTTTCCAAACGCTGTTAAAGAATCCGCGTAATGGCAGACCCCGCCAATCAACTGCCTGGCCCTTTCGGATAGCTTTCCATCTTCCTCTACCATCACATTTATGTCCCCATCCTTGAGCATCATATGGAAATGGAACCCGTTTCCAGCCACTCCTTCTTCCAGTTTTGGTGCAAAAGTCGCTATACATCCGTGCTGCTGCGCCACATTTCGCACGATCCATTTCGCAATCACCAGATCATCAGCCATATCCACAATTGGGGCGGGTAAAAATTCAATTTCCCATTGTTCCCCGAATCGGCCATCAATCTCCGGAATATTACTCGCAAGGTTTCGGATCACGCCGACTTCGCTATGCGCATACTTGACGGAACCTGTGATCCGGGAAATGTGCCGGACCATTTCCTCCACGATGGCGCCATTTTTTACGAAAGGTCCAGTCGCATGGTAACCTGATTGCATGGGAAGTGGATAGTGCTCTCCGTCTTCCGTGCCGGGCCGGTACAGGAGAAAAAATTCCAACTCCCCCATGGCATGTAGTGAAAGTCCTGTTGAAACCTTCAACCGGCTGGAAGCTTCGTGTAAAATATTTTCCGGAGCAAAGGCCGCAAGATTCCCGTCCCTGTCAAAAAAGCGGCACATTATGCCCAGCGTTTTTTCACTGAAAGGATTGAGAAAAACAGTCCGGTACACCGGCACCACATACAAATCAGAACATGTGGTATCCACAAGGCCTTTGAACAGAGAAGACCCGTCTGCCCGTTCTCCTTCTGCCAGAAGTTCCACCACCTGTTCCCGATTTTGTACCGGGAGGCGAAGCGCCTTCAATTTCCCGTCAAGGCCTGTATAATGAAAGGATAGAAATTCTATTCCCATCTCCTCAATCACGCGGAGAATATCTCCCCGTGTAAACTCATTCCGCGATTTGCTTAAGAATAATTCAAGGGGATTTTCGAGACCAAAGGGCCTGGACATTTGCGCCTCCTGCTGCGTTGGTCATCCCATTATGCCAGATTTACAAACCCATGCAACATTAAAGCCCCAAGGAGGAATCAAGTTTGAGTAGAAGGCAAGGTTGAGGTTGAATCCGGAGCCGATTCGGAATAGGACGGAAATGGCAGAGTCTCAGCTTTGGCTTTCTGTCAACGTTCAACACTTATCATTTAGCATTCGGCGCACTGCGCCGCAGCACCTGGTCAGATTCTGGTCACATCCAACAGGATCTGATCAATTTCTCAATTCTGATGAAAACAAGAAATCCTATATGCCATTCTTTTTCCATCGTTTGCGTCTTTCCAAATTCTGGCATGATACTTGGATAGATAATTGCTGAGAGAAGACATAAAGGAACACACATGAAGGTAGTCATAATAGACAACGAACCCACAATTCTGAGAAGCCTTGAGATACTGATTCGACCGAAAGTGGACAGCGTAATCTGTTTTACAAACCCGGATTCAGCACTGGGGTATATCAAGGATTATGGACATACAGTTGACATTCTGTTTGCCGACTACTTTATGCCGGACATGAACGGATTGGAGCTTATTACCCGGTCTGTCCCTTTCCTGAAACCGGAGACTGTCAAGGTCATCATCTCCGGCCACATTGATTTGATTCCGCACATGTCGGATAAGGACTTACCCGTGGACCATCTGCTCTCCAAACCTTTTGATCTGGATTGTCTGCTTTCCCTGTTGAGGCTGCCGAATCAGATTCAGACTTATGAACAACAGTAATACCAATAGATAAGGAGGTGCACCCTGCAACTACCCGAAACGAAATCTGGCGTCTTAAGCTTGTAAATCTTAAACCGAATAAGGAGTATAAAATGAAAAAGAACATTCTTACAATTCTGGCTGTTCTCCTCATTGCCGGAGTCAGCGCATATGCAACCGCTCCCCAGCAAACCTGTCCAATCTGTAAAGGCAGTATCAACAAATCACTGCACGTGGACTACGACGGAAAACGAATCTTCTTTGGCTGTGCCGGCTGCCCGGAAAAATTCATGGTAAGCCCGGACAAATATATGAAGGAAATGAAAGCTGCAGGCGTTGAACTGGAGTCAGCTCCCGCTGAGCAACCGGATGCCGTGGAACCCGAAACAGCAGCGCAGCATGATCACAAGGCTCATGCAAAGTCACCCCAGCACATCCAGTCGAAGTGCCCCTACAGTGGAAACCCCGTCAATTATTCAGTTTACGCCGATTCTTCAGGTAAAAGAGTATATTTCTGTGGCAACGGATGCAAAACCAATTTCCTGAAAGCGCCGGAGAAAAATCTGGCCGAATTGGAAAAGAAAGGGATGAAGTTTGAAAACACGCCGACACTGCAAACAAAGTGTCCGTGCGGAGCGGATCATGTCAATCACAAAATCTTCACAGACGTAAACGGGAAACGGGTTTATTTCTGTGGCAACGGATGCAAAACTGATTTTCTGAAAGACCCCAAAGCAAACCTGGCCAAGCTTGAGAAAAAGGGGATGAATTTCGAGGCAGCCCCCAAGAAATAGTTTCCTTTTTCTCATTTTCATAAAAAAAGGCGGCCTTTTCGGCCGCCTTTTTCATTCTCCTTCCCCGATTTCAACGATAGATCGCATTAATCCAGACTACCCGTCCACCCGGAAACATCACTTTCACCCGGCCATTTTTCCGTTTCTTTACTACGCACCGCTGGCCATTGATAATAACCACATGGCCGGGTCGAACCGCAGCCGGAACGACCAGTACGCGCCTTCCGGACACCGCGCGATAGTGAACCGTCACCACGGGGACCGGTACCACAGCCCTTGCACGCACCACGCATCCGGCGTTGGCAGAAAGAGAAACTGTACCGACCAGAACCAGAATACTTAAAACTTTTTTCATCCTGCACCTCCTGTCACTTATTTATGGCAATTGCCATTCTCCCCCCTCTGCGATGCAACCCCCATACCATTTTCCCTGTCCCTCATGTGAGCTATGTCATGTTTTCTCCTTTGTTACATTCCTGTTACATTTTCTTTCTGCTCTCCGTGACGGGGAATAGTTGGAGTAGGGGAAAAAGCAGTGCATGTGTGTGAGGGAAAAATCAGGAAGTTGGCCATGAATTGCTAATGGAAAATTCTCTATCCCTTTCCCGTCAGAACACAGGCGGCAAAGCCGCACAGAACACAGAAAACTTCTTTTTACCCATCACTTCGTTTCCGAATCTGTTCTGAGCTTAAACTCAAACTTCTCTCTACTTGTCTTCATAGTTTGAAACCGTTATAATCTCCGTGGTCGGGAAAGTATGGCACTTCCAGACCTATATTTAATAACAGGCTATTCTCTCTGTTTCAGGGAAAAAGGCATCGGAGGATACATGAGAATCTGCGTGATCGGAACCGGATATGTGGGATTGGTCGCAGGTACCTGTTTTGCAAACAGCGGCAACACAGTTTACGCGATTGATGTGGATGCTGAAAAGATTGAAAATTTGCAAAAAGGCATCATTCCCATCTATGAGCCCGGTCTCAGTGAAATGGTTCGGACCAACCTGAAAAAAGGACGGCTTCTTTTCTCTACCTCCCTGAAAGAGGCCGTAGAGGCCGCATCTATTATCTTCATTGCGGTAGGAACTCCGGAGGATGAAGACGGTTCCGCTGATCTCAGTTACGTACTCACAGCCGCCAGCAGCATTGCAGAATACATGAATGGGTATAAGGTAATAGTAAACAAATCCACTGTACCGGTAGGTACTGCCGACAAAGTCAGAGAAACAGTGGCTGCAATCACTTCTCATCCGTTTGACATCGTATCCAACCCGGAATTTCTCAAAGAGGGTGCGGCTGTGGATGATTTCCTGAAACCGGATCGCATCATCATCGGAGCCGACAGCCGGAAGGCCATCGACATCATAATGGATTTGTACACGCCATTTGTGAGGAAACGGGAACGCCTGATTACCATGGACAATCGCAGTGCTGAAATGACAAAATATGCGGCAAACGCCATGCTGGCCACCCGTATTTCATTTATGAATGATCTGGCCATTCTTTCCGAGAAAGTCGGTGCCGACATTGAATCCATTCGAAAGGGAATCGGTTCCGACTCCCGAATCGGCATCAGTTTTCTCTTTCCCGGAGTCGGCTACGGTGGTTCGTGTTTCCCGAAAGATGTGAAAGCCATCCGTAAGACGGGAGAGGAGTATGGACATCACCTGCGCGTGGTAGATGCTGTAGAACAGGTGAACCAAAACCAGCCCCGGCATCTCATTGACAAAATAAATGTCCATTTCGATGGAAACCTCTCTGGTAAGCGGTTCGCGGTGTGGGGTCTGTCCTTTAAGCCCAACACCGACGACATGCGGGAAGCACCTGTTATTCCCGTAATCCACGCACTGATCAACGCCGGAGCTACAGTCACCGCATATGACCCTGTAGCAATTGAAAACGCGAAGCGAAAATTCGGCAACCTGCCCGGGCTTTCATACGCCGACAACACATACGAAGCACTGAGCAATGCAGACGCGCTGGTACTGATGACTGAATGGATGGAATTCAGAAAACCGGACTTTCAGAAGGTATCGGAACTCTTGAACAAGCCGGTCATATTTGATGGGCGAAACCTTTTCAAGCTGAAAAATATGCGGGAACTGGGATTCACTTATTACTCTATCGGACGCCCGAAAGTACTTTCAGACTAATATACGAATACAACAAAAAAAGGGAGACTCATTTTTTGAGCCTCCCTTTTGTCCATTCTCCGCTTTTCATCAGAATTCCTGGTAGAACTCCTCTTCATAGAGGCGTTCCAAACGGTTCTTGTGTCCCATTTCTACTTCTGCCAGCTTCAACATGATACCTTTCAACTTATCGTCTGAAACAAGCTCTGCCATGTCTTTATAAAAGTCATACGCGATCTTTTCACGCTGCATGGCTTTCGTAAGCACATCCTGGTAGTTGGCATATTCGCTCAGTTCTTTCACTGAAAGATAGTCCACAATTTTAAGATCCTGAATTGCATGAGTTGACTGTGCCGCCAGAATTTTTTCCGCACCCTTTTCCAGAATCGTTCTCAGAAATTCAGCGTGGCCCGTTTCTTCTTTTGCCAACTCCAGCAACGCAATTTTCGCATGCTCCAGTTTTACCTTTCCTGCGGCTTCCAGGTAGAATTTCTCCGCATTTTCCTCGTTGGAAATCGCAATTCTGATAATCTCCCGGAAATGCTCATCGAGAGATGTCATGGCCTTACCCGATTTTTCTATTAACTTTTCCCGCCTGGATACAACTGGTGCAGACTTTCATCCGCTTGACTTCACCGTCTACTTCCACACGAATTTTCTGAATATTTGGAAGCCACCGACGCCGGGTCAGATTGTGCGCGTGGCTGACATTATTCCCATACATGGGTTTTTTTCCGCAAATTTCACATACTCTTGACATG
>JAADJC010000016.1 GCA_013151025.1 Acidobacteriota bacterium | reverse complement strand
CCTTGTCCAGAATCTGTGTTAGACAGAACGTAGATGTTTGAGCCACATAATAGCAAGTCCATCGTACCATCGTTTCCCACATCTGACATCATAAACCGGTTGCCATCAAAACCACCGGTCCCCCAGAGCTTTTGAAAAGAATAAGAGACTTTCCTTTCATTTGATGGGATTGCAAAGGAAATTGTAAAAGATAACATCAACCCACAAAATGCAACCATTGCTTTTTGAAAAAACTCTATCATGCCCCCCCCCTATAAACCCGAATACGTTTTAACTCTGAGCGCTGTGATCAAAAGAATACCCATTGGTATTTTCCAAAAACTTGTTGATCTCTATGCGTCCATTCGTTTGTATCTGGCTTAGTTCTTGCCCTTCGATATTCTGATATCCAGGTAGTCAGTTATGGTCGCACCACATTCGCTCATCGATGCACTCTCATGCATCCCAGTACTTAATACTACTCCGTTGAATCAACGAAGACAAGAGGAAAAAGTGTTCATTTTCAATACATCATATAACTCCTTAAATTGGTGAGCGCGCGTTACGCATGGGCCCGGGCGTCAGATAAGAAGGAAGACTGGCCAAATGGCCAGTTCTCGCTATTCTCCTTCCTCCCTGGCTTTTCCCCAACTCATCACTCATCACGCACCGCTGGCACCGTTCTTACCTTTGCTTTCTGCGGCCTCGGCGATGAAAATCCCTTTTCTTTCTCGCACGTTCTAACGCCCACGCCCACACGCAACGCCCACGGCCTCTCGGCCGTGCTATACTCGTTTCATGAACGAATACAATGCGGCTTATGCGGCACACAAGGATTTTTTTGGAGCGGAACCGGAGCCGCTGCTTGTTAATTATGCAGACAGGATCGCACATTCACATCCTGTTCTGGATGCCGGAGCGGGGCAGGGGCGAAATTCCTTTTTCCTCGCCCGACAGGGAGTTCAAGTTATCGCCATGGATACCTCCGTGCAATCCACGACTTTTCTTCAGGAAGTTGCGACTGAGGAAAAACTCCCTGTTTCCGTCGTACATGGAAATGTCCTCAATTTTGAGTCGAAACAGCCTCTTTCTGCCACTCTGCTCTTTGGATTGTTTCAACTTCTGTCCAAAACTGATATTCAATTACTGATTTCCCGAATCCGGGCATGGACAGCACCCGGCGGTTTTGTATTTGTGACTGCTTTTTCCACAGAAGACACGGGCATCCAGATGTTGTCAGAAGAGTGGGAGGAAGCAGAACCCCATTCGTTTCACAACGGCAGGGGAGATGCACAAACCTGGCTGGAGCCGAACGAAATTCTCGCGCTGTTTCAGGGAGCAAAGGTTCTCCACCACTTTGAGGGCCCGGGACAGTGGCACCGTCACGGCAACGGCCCACTGGAACAACATAGTATGATTGAAGCTGTCTTCCAACTTAAAGACAAGTAGAGAAAAGCTTGAGTTCAGGTTTAAGTCCGGAAAAGATTTGGGAAAAGAGGCCCATCGCCTTTCTAATTCTTCACTTAAACTCAAACTTGGACTTAGGCTTAAACTTATCTGCCCTGATTCAATAATTTGTGGATTCGGCGGGTCAGTTCCCCACGGCTGTACGGCTTTAAGAGTAAAGAGCCATTGACTCCGTGCAGTCCTTTCTGTTCCAGCACTTCTTCCGAGTAGCCGGAGGCGTAAAGTTTTTTGATTCCGGGACGCAGTTTTGACAGTTTTTCAGCCAATTTCATTCCGTTCATTCCCGGCATCACAATATCGGTAAACAACAGATCCAACGGCCCCTCATAACTCTCCATCATTTTAAGAGCATATTCTGCCGAATCCGCTTCCAGTACAGTGTAGCCGGCAGCTTCCAGCACGTCACGGGCAAGATTCCGAACCTCTTCCTCATCTTCCACCACAAGGATGATCCCCTTCCCGTTGACCACCCGGTTGTCCGGAGACGTACTTTTCCAGATTTTGGTAACTTCCTTTTCAACACTGTAAACCGGCAAATACACCTTAAATGTAGTGCCCTGCCCCGGTTCGCTGTATACAAAGATTGAACCTTTATTCTGTTTTACAATACCATAGACAGTGGCAAGGCCCAAACCGGTACCGACGCCAACGGGTTTGGTTGTAAAAAAAGGCTCGAAAATTCTCAACTGTAATTCATGGGGAATCCCCTTCCCCGTGTCTGTCACGTTCAACATAATATGGGGCCCGGCAAAAGCACCCACATGGCTGGTCACATATGTTTCATCCAAATCGGTTTCACTGACTTCAATTATAATTCTGCGTTCGCCGCTCTCTCCGTTTTCATTGATCGCGTCCCTTGCATTGACAAGGAGGTTCATCAATATCTGATCAATCTGTGCCGGATCCGCGAAGACAGGGGACTGAGCTTTCCCAAGTTTCAATACCAACTCAATATCCTCTCCGATTAAACGTTTCATTATATGCTCAAATCCCCGTATCGTTTCGGAAATGTCCAGTACTTTAGGCTGGATCATCTGCTTCCGGCCGAACCCCAGAAGCTTTTTTGTCAGGGCAGCTGCCCGCTCCCCGGCATCCCTCACCCGCTCCACATGGTTTCGAATCTTGCTTCCAGGCTCAAGGCCAGAGATGGCCAATTCAGAATATCCGTTGATCGCGGTGAGGAGGTTGTTGAAATCATGGGCGATTCCCCCCACCAGCTGGCCGATGGTTTCCAGCTTCCGGGACTGGCGCAATGTTTCCTCCATCTTAATCTCATGGGTAATATCTCTCTTTACGGCGGCATAGTACTCAATCTTTCCATCTCCCCCCTTTACAGGAAAAACTGTTGCCTGCTCGTGGTATAACGAACCGTCTTTTCTTCGGTTTACCAGTTTCCCCTGCCAGGTTTTTCCGGAAGTAATGACGGACCAGAATTCTTTGTAAAATTCCGTGTTCTGCCGTCCGCTTTTTAGGATGCGCGAATTTTCCCCAACGAGCTCCTGCATGCAGTAACCGGTTATCTTCTCATAGGCCTGGTTGACAAAAATGATCTTCCCTTCCGTATTCGTAACCATCACTCCCTCACCCAACTGCTCTATTATGGGTCCCAACTTCCGCTGCTCTTCGAGAAGCGCCTGGTATTCCGTAACATCCAAAGCAATTCCGCCGATGAAAAAGAGTCCGTCTTCCTGTTGAATTTTGAATTTTGTCACCTGGTAAGTATGAAGCCTTCCCTTCTCATCCGGTACTTTCTCAAGCCCTTCCCATTTGCCTTTCTCCAGCGCAATCCGATTGTGTTGACGGATTGCCTCCATCACATCATCCGGCCAGTCCGGCACTTTTTTATCCCCGACGGAAATTCCATTTAACTCACGGCATCTGCGGTTCGCGTACATATGCCTGCCATCCTTATCCACAATAAAAACCACAGCGGGGCTTTGCTCCGTGAAGAGCCGAAAGCGTTTTTCCGCCATATCAATGGACCGAATCAACTGTTCTTCGCTTATCAGGCGAAGCCCCACCTCGCTTCTGAGCATAGTGGAATACAGAAAAAACATAAACAGCAGCGGGAAGGTAATTTCAATGAAATCTTCGTAAGGATCCAGTGCCACTGTGGTTCCGCTGTGTTCCAGGATATTGAAAAACCCCACAATAACATAAATGAACAGTGTGGCCTGTAAAAAGGCACGGGTTGAGCGACCCATCTTCTCCCGGGGGGCCCGGAAGAGTACCAGAAATGCCGCCAGAAACGCTACAAAAGAAATACTGTCAAAGAAGAGCACAAAGTATTCAGCCAAACATGTCCTCCCGTTTCCCTGCCAGTTTCAGACAGCCGATGAGGAAGAAAATGCCGGACAAGGCATAGCAGAAATGCTCCGCCAGATTGAAAAATACCGGCAAAGCCACCCCCTCCACAACGGTGAAAATGTATGCTAAAAGCATAAAGAAAAAACCGAGATAGAGAAACGGAAAGCGCGGACGGTGGTATCCCCTTGAAAAAATCAGAAAAAAAATCATAATCAAAAGGGCAAAAACCAGATTAACAACTTCACTTTCCTGAAACATATTACCCCCTATTATTTAATATATGCCCTTCAAAGCTGTCCGGCAATTAAATCTTTTCTTTTCTAAAAGGATTGAAGCGACCAGCGGCCCGTGTTATCTTGAATTGCCGCCCGTGGGCAAGTCATTTTTCTAAGCCGGAGGCAACATGCACGTATTTAAAAAGCTGAAAGATCCTTTCAGCGGACTGTCTCATCTCCTCGGTGCGTTCTTATCCGTTGCGGCATTATCCGTACTGGTAACCCTTGCGGCACTTCATGCCACCGTCTGGCACGTGGTTTCATTCTCAATTTACGGCACATCCATGGTACTGCTTTACACCGCCAGTGCCCTCTACCACTTGCTTCCCCTGTCCCAACGGGGCCAGAAAATTCTGCGAACACTGGACCACGTGATGATTTACATGCTCATTGCCGGAACCTACACCCCCATCTGTCTGGTTCCGCTGCGGGGCGGCTGGGGCTGGAGTATTTTCGGTGTGGTCTGGGGATTGGCGTTGGCGGGAATTTTTGTGTCTCTTTTCTGGCTGGAAGTGCCCCGATGGGTTTCCACCGGCATCTACCTCCTCATGGGCTGGGTCTGCATTGTCGCCATCTATCCCATTATCAAAGTGCTGACCCCGGAAGGGCTGTTCTGGCTGGCTGCCGGTGGCTTTTTTTATACCGTCGGAGCCGTAATTTACGCACTGAAGAAACCGGATCCATGGCCGGGGAAATTCGGTTTTCACGAAATCTGGCATCTCTTCGTTATGGCCGGCAGCGCCTGCCATTTCATGCTCATGCTCCGGTATGTTCTTACGGTGTAAGAACAAGTAGACGTGGGGAAAAAGGATAAGAGTAGAAACCTGCTCTCCCTTCCCACTTCCCACCCTCCTCCCCTTATGGCCAATTGACCCTGCGGAGAGAAGGCGGTATGATGAATCCAGCAAACAGTACTGACAGGAGGAGAATATGTCCCCTACCCCGAAACAGACGGCCTGTATCAACCCCGCTACCGGGGAGTTGCTGGGAGAATCCCCGCTGCATACCCTGGATGATCTGAAAACCGCTATTGCCTCGGCCCGGAGGATACAACCCACTTGGGCTGCATTAGGGGTGAAGGAACGGACCCGCCATATCCGGAAAATCCAGGACACCCTCGCCAGTCAGGCGAAAGAACTGGCGGAAATTATCGCGAAAGACAATGGAAAGACGGTTACGGACGCACTGGCGGCCGAAGTCATGGCCGCAGCAATCGCGGTTCACTACTATTGCCGAAAGGTAACGGCCTTCCTGAAACCGGAACGGCCGGGCTTCGGCTCTATAGCCCTTGTCAACAAGTCCTCCCGGGTTTTCAGGGTGCCCTACGGCGTCATCGGCATTATTTCTCCCTGGAATTATCCGTTTTCAATCCCCTTTTCGGAAGTCATCATGGGACTTCTGGCGGGAAATACCGTTATCCTGAAAGTGGCAACAGAAACCCAGTTCACCGGACTGGCGCTGAAATCCGTCATTGAATCGGCGGGCCTGCCGGAAGGCGTGTTCCACTACATCAATCTGCCCGGACGTGTTGCCGGAGAAGGACTCCTGAAAAACGGAGTGAACAAGCTGTTTTTTACCGGCTCGGTCCCGGTGGGAAAACGACTGATGGCAATGGCGGCGGAAACTCTGACTCCGGTAAACCTGGAACTCGGCGGGAATGATGCCATGCTGGTCTGTGAGGATGCAGACCCTGTTCGGGCGGCGGCCGGAGCGGTATGGGCGGGTTTTTCCAACTCCGGCCAGTCCTGCGGCGGCGTGGAACGGATTTATGTTCATGAAAAAATCTACGACAGCTTTATGGAAGAGCTGAAGCAACGGACAGAGGCCCTGCGCCCCGGAAACAACCTGAGCCCGGACTGTGACTTCGGTACCATGACCACTGCCGCGCAGGTAGAGGTGGTCAAAGTTCATATCGAAAATGCCCTGTCCCACGGTGCCCGGATTTTTGCGAAATCCCCCGAACCGCCGGAAGGCACAGTTCGGCAATTTCACCCTGCAGTTGTACTGACAAACGTCACCCCGGACATGAAAGTGATGCGGGATGAAACGTTCGGCCCGGTGATTGGTGTCGTTAAAGTTTCCAGCATGGAAGCGGCAATCCAGATGGCCAATGATTCCAACCTGGGCCTTACCGGATCTGTCTGGTCGCAAAACCGGAAGAAAGCTCAAAAACTGGCACACCAGATTCAGGCGGGGGCTATTACCATCAACGATCACCTGATGAGTCACGGAGTCCCGGAAACATCCTGGGGCGGCTTCAAGGAATCCGGTATCGGCCGCAGCCACGGAAAACTCGGGTTCAACGAAATGACCCAGCCCCAGACCATCGTGGACGACTGGCTCCCCGGGGTGAAGAAAAACCTCTGGTGGCACCCGTACAGTGCAAAGGTTTTTGACGGGCTGAAAGGACTGACCGTGGGGCTCTACGGCAGGGGAGCAGGCAAGCGCCTTTCCGGCATCCTTAAAATGCTCCGGGCATTACCCCGGATGTTCCGAAAATAAGCAGAGACAAGGATTTTTGACAATGAATATGGACGCTCTCATGAAACTGGCAGACCCCTGCACGTTCGAACCGCCATTTCTGATTCAGTCTCCTACCCTCCAGAGTATGCTGGCCAGTGCAAAAATCCGCCTGCCCCGTCACTCGCAGTTGATTGAACACATGGAAGAACGCATCCTTACCGTAACAGACAGAGTCCGCCTCCAGGGCTTTTACAGCTCACAGCCTGACTCTGCCGGAAAGGGCCTGGCCATTCTCTTCCACGGCTGGGAAGGCAGTGTCAACTCCACCTACATCCGCTGCACCGGGGAAGCCCTGTTTCGCGCCGGTTTCGACGTATTCCGCCTGAACTTCCGGGACCACGGAGAAACGCACCATCTGAACCACGACCCGTTCCGAAGTGACCGGCTGGATGAAATCTTCGAAGCCGTCCAAAAGATTTCAAAAACAAAAACGGAACTATCGGTTTTTCTCGCCGGATTCTCGCTCGGTGGAAATTTCGCCCTGAGAATTGCACGGAAATGTGCCGAAACACCCATCCCGAACCTGAAACTGGTTGTGGGAATCAGCCCGCTGATGGACCCGGCAAAAAGTACAGCCGTCATTGACAACATCCCCTGGATGCGAAGGTATTTTCTGAAAAAATGGTTCCGCTCCATGGGGAAAAAAGAAACCGCCTTCCCGGAAGATTTCGACTTCAGAGAAGCAAAATCCCTGCCCACCTGCATGGCAATCACAGAACTATTGATAAAAGAACAAAGCCCCTACGCAAACGTGACAGACTACTTCAACACCTACACCCTGCGCCCGAATTTCTTTGACAAACTGACAGTTCCAACCTTAATCATTGCGTCAAAAGATGACCCCGCCATCCCGGTGGAAGATATCCTTGCCCTGGATGAAAATTCCTTTCTCCAGCGGGCCATCACCACCCACGGCGGCCACTGCGGTTTCATAGAGAATATCAGACTGGGAAGCTGGCTGAATCATCTTCTTCCTTCACTGTTCACCCCCACGGATGAAAAACAAGTTTGAGTTTAAGTCTGAGTTTAAGTAAAGACAGGGATTGGCAATTCTCTGATTTTTCTTTTACCTGACATCCAAAGCCTATCACCTAACATCCGGCCGCAGGCCGTGCGCTCCTACTTCGGTCGGCAAGGCCGGAAGGTGAGGCGGTGGATGGGACAGGGGCCGAATTCCCGAAGGGCAGCTTTGTGGACAGGTGAAGGATAACCTTTATGACTCTCAAATCCGTATTGTGGCCATTTCCCTGCAACCGCTATCATGAACCGATCCCGGAGCACTTTCGCGAAGATAGACGCAGCGGCAATGGTTTTGAACTTCAAATCGCCCTTCACCACTGTAATTTGGGGATATACAGTTTCAATAGGCTGATTTCCATCCACTACCACAATGGGGGAAGACCCGGTCGCCAATGCCAGCCTTGCCACTGAACGCTTCATCCCCAGCAGGGAAGCCTGCAGAATGTTGATGTCATCAATGATCCGATGGTTGACTACGGAAACCCGGTAGGAAATTCCCATATCTAGAAGTTCATCCAGTACCCGGTCCCGTTGTTTCGGGCTGAGTTTCTTTGAGTCCGTCAAGTTTTGCAAATTTTGCAGTTCAGTGAACCTTGAACGGGGGCAAAGAACCGCACATATGTATACCGGCCCGGCGAGACAACCCCTGCCCGCTTCGTCCACGCCAATGATGGTGTTATATTGTTCAAAAAGGCCGAATTCCGTCGGTTCCGCCATAATGTTCAAAACCGAAATTTCGCCCCGATGGTGGCCAGAATACCGTCAATAGTGCCATTGATGTTCACGACCGAGTCTTCCGGTATATCTTCCTGTAAGAACAGGTAGCGCACATCCACAGTCAGGGAAACTTCCGCAGTGGGCCAGAAGTCAATGCCACCGCCCAAATGGCCGCCGAACTTGTGACTGGTGAAGTCGGTTCTACGGTATCCGCTATCAGTCCAGTAGTCATAACCGGAAAGATAGAAACCGCCACCGCCCAGAACGTATGGCTGAACCCTGGCTGTAATGGGAGCCAGATAAACCAGCAGACTGGCTTGAAGCGCATAGGTCGTCCGATCCACATCGGAAAACTCGGAGGTGTGGTAATCCAGCGAAACTTCAATAGCAAAAGGACCGTCAAACCGGAATCCGCTTGTAAACCCGAGGTTTGCGCTACCGCCGTCTTCCATGTTGTCAATTTCCATGTACCCGGCCCGGACACCCCAATAGCTATACGAGCGGTCAATGGTCACATCCTGTGCCAAACACAAGGACGAAACCAGTACAAAAGCCGACAGCAATACCCATTTTTTAATGTGTTTCATTTTTTCAAACCTTTTAAACATTTCAACCCCATTCAGTCAATCCTTTCGATGGGAAATTGTGGCAGTTGCCTGGGCCGTAGGCATCACAATCACTTCGTTAATCTGAACATGGGCGGGCCGACTGGCAGCAAAAACAATCAGATCTGCAATATCCGACCCGGTTAAGGGGTCCAGCCCCCAATATACCTTCTCTGCCTTTTCCCTGTCACCGTGGAACCGACCCACGGAAAACTCCGTTTCCACCATTCCCGGCTCAATTTCAGTTACCCGTAATGGTGTATCCACCAGTTCCATTCGGAGCGCCTGGCTGATGGCGTGAATCGCGTGCTTTGTGGCACAGTAAATGTTGCCGCCGGGGTATACCTCCAGTCCGGCTATGGAACCCAGGTTGATAATATGTCCGCTGTTTCGGTTCACCATCTCCGGCACAATAAGCCTTGTAATGTAAAGGAGCCCCTTCACATTGGTATCTATCATTTCTTCCCAGTCGTCTATGTCGCCCTGGTGAAGTTTATCCATTCCTCTGCCCACACCGGCATTATTTACCAGAATGTCAATATTACGGAAATCTCCAGGGATGCTGTCGAAAAACCTTTCGCAGGCAGGACGGCTGGAAATGTCAAAAGCATGGATAAACACCGCACTCTCATAGTCCTGTTCCAACTCTTTTTTCAGTGAGATGAGACGACTGTCTCTTCTACCTGTTAATATGAGCCTGCACCCCAATTGTGCAAAAAGCTTTGCTGTTTCCCTTCCAATTCCAGCAGTTGCGCCTGTAACAAGTACTGTTTTCCCTTTAAGATCTTTCATTCCCCCTCCTCGTCATCTAATTATTAATTCTTGCGCCCACCCGGTTTCCATCCCGATGAAATGGGAAAACGGAAGCCGGTGGCAAATGCACGGTCTGTAACCTTCAGTATTGGTGCAGCCTGTTTCCGTTTGAATTCAGTCCGAAGCACCATCCCAATTACTTTGTTCACCAGTTTTGTGTCCACGCCGGTTCCGTCCACAATTTCCTTCGTAGTCATCGCCCCCTCCACAAATGCCTCCAGAATCGCATCCAGTACATCATAGGGTGGTAGGGTATCACTGTCCTTCTGATCCGGCCTGAGCTCCGCCGATGGCGGTTTTTTGAGAATATTTTCCGGAATAACGTGGTTGAATTCACGGTTGATCCATCGGCTTAATTCAAAAACCTTTATTTTGTATACATCTCCGATTACGGCCAACGCTCCGCACATATCCCCGTAGATGGTGGCATACCCAACCGCCAGTTCCGATTTATTACCCGTATTTAATAAAATGGAATTTTCGTTGTTAGACCACCCCATGAGCAGTAAGCCTCTGATTCTGGCTTGAAGATTCTCCTCCGTAATACCCCGGATACCATTGAAAGCCACTTTTGAAAGCGCAGAGAAGGCTTCGTTGACAGTTTTCTGAATGGGGATATTCATCAGATGAATTCCCAGGTTCCCTGCCAATGCTTCGGCATCTTTTACACTGCCCTCTGAAGAATAACGGGACGGCAGCATAATACCGGTGACATTCTTTGGACCCACAGCATAGGTCGCCAGCACAGCCACCAACGCGGAATCGATTCCCCCGCTTAGTCCAAGGTGTACCTGATCTGCTCCTATTTTGCGAATATAGTCCCGGATGCCGCAAATCAACGCATTAAAAATCAAGCTGTTCTCGCTCTGTACCTCCCCCACTTCCGGTACAGCGGTATCTTCAAGATCCACCACTACAAGGTCTTCTTCAAATCCGGTTCCCCGGGCCAGAATTCGCCCCTTCGCATCAAAAGCAGCGGACAATCCATCAAAAATAGTTCCGTCCACCCCTCCGGCCTGATTCACATACAAAAGTGAACGGTGGTAAAACGCCGCCATCCTTGAAAACATATTCTCCCGAAACGCCACCTTCCGGTAAGAAAAGGGAGAAGCGGCAATATTGACAATCACATCCGCCCCGGCTGCCACCGATTCGGCAACGGGGTCCACCCGGTACAATCCGGGGGCGTTGGAGAATTCGGTATTCCAGGCATCCTCACAGATGGTCAGGCCGAATCGGACCCCATCCAACTCCAGTACAAGCGGTTGTGTCCCCGGCTCAAAATAGCGGTTTTCGTTGAATACATCGTAATTGGGCAAGAGCCGCTTCTGGTATTCCGACACAATCTTGCCATTTCGAAACACTGAAAGACAGTTTCGAAGTGCCTTTCCATGACCGGAATTTCGAGAAGGATGCCCGATGATCACGGCAATTCCATCAGAGTTCATACGAATCTCATCCAACGCTTTTTCCATCTGGTCCAGAAAACCGGCGTTCTGCATCAGGTCTTCCGCCATGTAACCGGACAGCGCCAGTTCCGGAAAAATCACCAATCCGCATTTTTGCTCCCGTGCCGCTGAAATGGCGGAACGTATTTTCCGGAAATTCCCGTCAATGTCCCCAACGGTTGGATTCAACTGTGCCAGCGCGATTATCATGCCGATTCCTCCATCCCCATTGTACCGCAAAGACAAGGAGAGACAAGGGCGGAAAAGTTTGAGGCTGAATGGGGAAAAAACAAAGAATCGAGGGGCTGGATTTTGCCGAGTCTTAACCTGAATTCCCACTTCTCTTCATTTGTATTTTTACACTATTCTTACATTCTCTCCATCGAAGGCTGACAACAGCCCGTTACCCTGTGTCCATTAAAACCGGCGGGGCAAAATCGCCCGGCTCGGGTAATTGAAATGGAGGAAAGAATGAAATTTCTAAAAGTTTTGCTGATTTTACTGGCACTGGCAATGCCGCACTTTCCGTCTGTTGCGGGGAATGCTGTGGACAATCTGAATTTTTCCGGTGACCTGCGGCTCCGGTACGAATACCGGGATCAAGACAATGTCATGAACCGGGGACGCGCCCGATTCCGCCTCCGCTTCAACGTGAAAACAAAAATTGATGATAACTGGTCCGTTGGTTTCCGCCTTGCATCCGGTTCAAACAATGACCCAACCAGTACCAACCAGTCCATGGATGACAATTTCACGGAGAAAAGTATCTGGATTGACCGGGTATACGCCGTATACAAACAGGGATATTTCACTTTCACCGGCGGAAAAATGGCCAACCCCTTTGTTTCCACGAATATTATCTGGGACAAAGATATCAACCCCGAAGGCGCCGCCGAACAGTGGTTTTTCGGTAAAACCGGCTATGTGACCCTTTCCCAGATGGTGCTGAATGAAAACAGCGCCGAATCCGACGCCTATCTTGTGGCGGTTCAGGGGGGACTGAAATTCAGGTATTTTTCCTTCAATCTTGCATGGTATTCTTTCAATAATTATGTTGAAAATGCTCCCGCAGCAAGGGGAAACCTGTTTGAAAACGGCACCGAATATACATTGATTGATTTTCTGGTAAAGGCACACGCTACAGACAATCTCAGTTTCTGGGCTGAATATGTAAGAAATACCAATGCCAACGATACCATCTCAACCGGCAATAAAGAAAATACCGCAATCGGCATCGGCTTTTCCTACCGTTATGAAGACTGGAAATTCAAAGCCAAGTATGCGGATATTGAGCCGAACGCGGTGGCAGGCGCATTCTCGGACTCGGATTTCGGTTATGCCAACAGAAAAGGGCTTAAACTTGCTGTGGAGCGGAGGCTGAGAAAGAGGGTGGCTTTTGAGGTTGCTTTCTTTGATACAAAACAATCAACCGACAGCGAAAATTCAGCAAAAACCGTTCAGTTTGACTTGAAATTCAAATTTTAAAATCTTCCCCCGTGTTACAAAGAGAAGCCGGGGGAATTCCCCGGCTTTTTCTCGGCTCTTTCCGGGCCACCCCTCTCTTTCTCTCCGAACCACGGCCAGTCCCCTCATTGATTCCCCACCGATGAGTAATTTGCGGTATAATATTGGCGGAGGGGATTTTATGGAACAAGATAACAGACAGAAAAAGCTGGCGGTTTTAATTGACGCGGATAACGCGCAGCCGTCTATTATTGAAGATTTGATGACTGAAATCGCAAAATACGGGACTGCAAACGTCAAGCGCATCTACGGGGACTGGACCGATACAAGGCTAAAAGGCTGGAAGGAAGTGCTTCTGGTGTATGCCATTCAGCCGATTCAACAATTCGGTTACACCGTGGGAAAAAACGCCACGGATTCCGCGATGATTATCGACGCAATGGACTTGCTTTATACCGAGAAACTGGACGGTTTCTGCCTCGTTTCCAGTGACAGCGATTTCACCCGCCTGGCTTCCCGAATCCGTGAATCCGGACTTACCGTCATCGGGTTTGGCGAAAAGAAAACGCCGAAAGCTTTCGTTGGCGCCTGTGACAAATTCATTTACACGGAAATCCTCAGGAAAGACACCATTTCGGCCCCCAGACAAAAGGCAAAAACCGAGACCTTGCTCAGAGGTGACACCAAACTGGTCAATCTGCTTCGAAACGCGGTGGATGCTTCGGCAGATGAAAGCGGCTGGGCCTATCTCGGGAATGTGGGGCAGAATATCGCCAATCAGGCACCGGAGTTTGACCCGCGAAATTACGGTTTCAAGAAACTGGGAGAGATAATTAAAGCGGTGAAGATTTTCGATATTGAAGAACGGAGTTCAACCAATTCTCCCGGCGCTTCTATCTACATCCGGGATAAGCGAAAGAAAAACGGAGAAAAATAGCTTCATTAACGGCGCGCGACACGCCGTTAATGAATGTGTTCTGTGTTCTGTTCGCCTCCGGCGACTGTGTTCTGACCGGAAAGGGAAAGATAAGCAGTGACCGATTCCCCTGTTTTTTCTTAAGCTTCCCTTTTCTTTTCTGATCAGAACACGGAACACATCTTCTCACCCCTCTTTCAGCACAACGGTGAAGGTGTTTCCACCCTGATCATTCTCTTCAACAGACACGCTGCCTCTGTACAGGCTGGCAATGTGCTTGACGATGGACAGGCCCAGGCCCGTACCGCTCCTTTCCCGGTTACGTGAACGGGAAACGGTGTAAAAACGCTCAAAAATCCGGCTCCGCTGATCAGCAGGGATTGCAGGCCCTTCATCAGACACAGAAATGGCCACAGTCTTCTCTGAATGTGTCAATTCAACAGCTACGGTATTACCGGTGCTGTATTTGACTGCATTATCAATGAGATTCACCAGCAGGCTGTTCAGGTGTTCCCTTTGAATGAAAAGTGTGTCATCAGTCCCGCTGCAGCGAAGCTTTTTTCCGCAATCCCGGTACTGTGTTTTCAACTCATCCACAATCTCATTCCACGGTGCCGGTTCTCCGGCAGCAATCGTTTTGCTGGTGTTTTCAAGGCGATGAAGTTCCAGCATATCCCCGATCATATTGTTCAAACGGCGGGTCTGGTTCAGAATGATTTCATGAAATTTATTCACATCCTCCACCGTAACGCTGGGATTTACCACCAGTGTTTCGGCGTATCCCATGATGGACGCCATGGGGGTCTTCAACTCGTGGGTAATGTTTCCAATCAATTCGCTTTTGAACACATCATAGCGGCCCCGCTCGCTGATGTCATGCATGACGATCAGTGTGTCGGTTCCGATGTCCCGGACGTACACCTCAAAAAACCGGCCTCCACGATTCAACCGGGGAAAGTACGTTTCATCTGACTGTAAAATGTTTCGAAGGAATGCCAGTGTTTCCAGATTCGACACCTGATCCAGGACATTTTTTCCTTGAGTCAAACTAATTCCGAGATGTTTTTCAACATTCTCATTGGAAAGAATGACTCGACTTTCGCCGTCCAGAAGGAGAATACTCTCTTCCATGGTGGAAAGAATCTGCTTCAACCTGGCCCTTTCATCCTTCACCTTTCGCTGATTGTTCAGCATAGAATGATATATTCGGTAAATCAGCCCGGAAATGCGGGACATCGTGGGGTCTTTAAATGCCGGGAAATGGATATCTTCTTTTCCACTTTCCACTTGCCGGACAATTTCGTCCAGTTGGTAAAGGGGTTCTGTCAGCCGTTTCGCCAGATAGAGGGAAATCAGCCCGGTTGCTATCAATAGGAAAATAAGGGATAAAATTACATGGCTGCGCCAGGCGGACTGAATCGCCGCCACATAGGTCATGGGATAAGCCACCCGAAGCACCATGTCGTCACTTAATCTGGACGCATAATACAACATGTCCTGTTTCACTGTGTGACTGAAGCGGATGGAATGGCCTTCCCCCCTTACCATCGCCCCCGCAACTTCCGGCCTTGTGGCATGGTTTTCCATAGATGGAATCTGGCCCGGTTCCAGGTAAGAATCGTCCACTACCACGCCATCGGGGCGAATCAGAGTGATTCGCAAGGTGGTGCGCTTTGAAATCTGCTGAACCCGTTGGTGGGAAGACAGGCTGAAATCCGGGGCATTCTCGTACTGGGACAGAATCTGCCACATGTTTCGCATCTCCGCCAGCAGTTCATTTCTACCGGATTGTGTCATCCGGGAAGCGGAATAGGAGAAGACCCACAAAAGCACCAGTATGACAGGTATGTAAATAACAGCGAAAAATTTCAAAAAAGGCCTCATGATTCCATCCGGTAACCAATTTTGGGCACGGAATGGATTAACCGGCCCTTTTCTCCCATTTTTTTCCGAAGTGAAGAGATGTGCGCGTCCACAGTCCGTGTAAAAATATCCGCCTCGTATCCCCATATTGTATTGAGTAGCTGGTTCCTGGTAAAAACTTTTTCCGGATTACGGACAAAAAGCAGAAGCAACTCGAACTCCTTTGCAGCCAGTTGAATATCCTTTCCATCTACTGCGGCTCGATGGGTTTCTGAATTCACACTGATTCCGGCATGGACGGCATTTTCCCGCCCCACACTTGTGGTCCGACGGAGAAGCGCCGCTATTTTTGACAGCAATACCTTGATACCGAAGGGTTTTGTCAGGTAATCATCTGCCCCGGCGTCCAGCCCGGCAATAATATCTTCCTCACTGTCTTTCGCGGAAACAATCATTACCGGCGTATCAGATACTCGGTCCATTCCCCGGAGAATTTTGAGAAACTGCCCTCCCTGAAGCCCCGGCAGCATGAGGTCCAGCAGAATCAGGTCAAACTGGGCATCTTCCAGCAACATCAATGCGTCGTTGGCATTGTCTGTGCCCACCGGTGAATATCCGGATGTTTTCAGGTTGAATTCGACCAGTTCCCGGAGATCCGGTTCGTCTTCAATTACCAGTATGCGCTTCATCTTCTTTCTCCTTCAGGGGGATATGACGAATAATGTCCCCTGAAACCATAAAGTATACATTTTCCGCGATATTCGTTGTGTAATCGGCAATCCTTTCCAAGCCCTTCGCCACCAGCATCAGTGAAAACACCGCCTGATTTTTCCGAAGATCTTCCACGAGATAGGTGACCAGCTCCCGGAGAATCTGGTTGTTCAGATGGTCCACTTCGTCGTCACGTCGAATCAGTTCCAGGGAGCCCTCTGCGTCCCTTTCAAGATAGTTGTTCACACTATCCACCACCATCTTTGCCGCCAGTTCTCCCATCCTCGGCAAATCTATGTACGGTTTTACACGGGGAACCTTGTTGAGTTTCAAAACTTCTTTGCAGATGTCCACGCAGTGGTCCCCGATTCGTTCCAGATCCACGATAATTCTTGTCGCAGCGATGATGAAGCGCAGGTCAATTGCTTTCGGCTCGTAAAGCGCAAAGATTTTCAGGCAGTGTTCATCAATCTCCACATCCATATGATCTATTTTGTCATCCCTCTGTATCACGTCCCTTGCCAGCCCATCATCCCGTTCTACAAGGGACTTTACACTCTCATTGACCATCCGGGAAACCGCGTTTCCCATCTCTGCTATCTGGCTTCTTAGCTCTGTATATTCTGCTTCCTGGTGTCTCATGCCCGCCTCCATCAGCCGAACCGGCCGGTGATATATTCCTCGGTCAGTTTCACGTTCGGATTTGTGAAAATCACGTCTGTTTCATCAAATTCTATCAGTTCCCCGACATACATGAAAGCGGTATAATCCGAAATTCTTGCCGCCTGCTGCATGTTGTGGGTCACAATAATTACCGTTACCTCCTGTTTCAACTGGAAAATCAACTCTTCAATCTTGCTGGTGGAAATGGGGTCCAGCGCACTGGTGGGCTCATCGAACAGGATGACTTTCGGTTCCACCGCAAGGGCCCTTGCAATGACCAGCCGCTGCTGCTGCCCGCCGGAGAGGCCGGAAGCCCCTTCCTTCAACCTGTCCTTCACTTCCTCCCACAGCGCAGCGTGTTTCAGGACTGCCTCCACTCTGTCGCTGAGTTCCGTACGATTTCGGATTCCCTTTAATTTCAATCCGTAGGCAACATTATCAAATACGGACATGGGAAAGGGTGTCGGTTTCTGGAAAACCATGCCGGTTCCCGCCCGTAATTCCGTCAAATCCACTCCTTTACCCAACACATCGGTGCCTTCCATGACAACCCGGCCTTCATAGTGATTGCCGGTGTACAGGTCATGCATCCGGTTGAAGCAACGCAAAAATGTCGTCTTGCCACAACCAGAGGGGCCAATCAGTGCCGTAACAGCGTTCCTCGCGATATCCATTGTTATGTTCTTCACCGCTTTCACCGAACCATAGGAAAAACTCAGATCCTGAACCTGAATTAACACCTTATCCGCCGGGATTTTGTTCACTTTGTTCATGTCAGCTTCTGTACCTCCACTTAATCAGCAGGCGTCCCGCAATGGTTATAAACAGAATCGCCACCGTAATCACCAGTGCCGCCGCCCACGCCATGCCATGCCAGTCATCGTACGGCCCCATGGCATACTGAAATATTGTTACCGTCAGAGACGGTGTCGAGTCATTGAGATTGGTGGTGAAAAAGGAATTGTTGAAGGAAGTAAACAGCAACGGCGCCGTTTCCCCCGCCACCCTCGCAATGGAGAGCAGAATTCCGGTGAAAATACCGGTAGCCGCCCCACGATACACCACCTGAGTAATCACTTTGTAGTATGGAGCGCCCAGAGCGAAAGCCGCTTCCCGCAACGACCATGGAACCAGAGACATCATGTCTTCCGTGGTTCGTATCACCACCGGAATCATGATGATTGCCAACGCAACACCCCCTGCCCATCCATTGAAGTGGCCAATGGGTTTCACCATAATTGCGTACACAAAGGTTCCGATTACGATGGACGGCACACTGACCATGATGTCGGAAAGTGTGCTGATAAAACGCCCCAGCTTCGAATGCCTCCCATACTCGGACAGGAAGGTTCCCCCAAGCACGCCAATTGGAATCCCGATCACCATGGCAACGAGGGTAATCAACATCTGCCCGACAAAGGCATTTCGGAGGCCGCCGCCCTCAAATCCCGGGGGAACCGGGTCTTTGGTGAACAAATCCGGCGTGATGAAGGACAGGCCGTGGCGAAACACATCCCAGAGAATGAAAAACAGCCAGAAAAGGCCGATGGCGGCCGCAAGAACGGATAAGCTCAGCGCCACTTTGTTCTGAATTTTCCGTTTTGTGAGGGTGTTCATGACTCTATCTTCTCTTTCAATAAAAATTTTGCTGCCGCCAGCGTCAGAAAACTCATAACAAACAGAATAACCGCGAGATAAAACAGAGACGCCATATATATATCCGAATCTGCTTCGGTAAATTCATTGGCCAGTGTAACCGTGATGGTTGCCGATGCGTCCAGGAGTGAATGGGCAATTTCGTGCTTGTTTCCCAGCACAAAGGCCACGGCCATGGTTTCCCCGAGGGCCCGGCCCATAGCGATGACGATACCTCCTAAAACCCCTTTCCTGGAATATGGAATCACAACATTTCGAATTACTTCCCATCTTGTCGCGCCGATTCCGTAGGCAGATTCCCGCAACACCTGCGGCGTCAGGTTGAAGGTATCCCTGGCAATGGATGCCATGAAAGGAATAATCATAATACTCAGAATGGTACTGGCTGTGAGAATGTCAATCCCCAGCGGCGTTCCGCTGAAAAGAGAACCAAGATACGGTACTCTTCCAATTGTTTGTTGTAAAAAAGGTTCCACAGTGTCCCCCATGATGGGAGCCAGCGTGAACAAGCCCCACATGCCATAAATAATGCTTGGAATCGCCGCCAGAAGCTCAATGGCGGTTCCCATGGCCGATTTCAGGAAGTTGGGGCACAATTCGGTCATGAAAATTGCAATTCCAATGGATACCGGGATTGCAATCGACATGGCAAGGACGGTGGTCACGATGGTTCCGTACAGGCTGGCGGCCGCACCGAACACCTCATGAACCGGATCCCAGGTGGCGGTGCTGATGAACCTGAAAAAGCCAAACTTTGAGATCGCTGGAACAGCCTGTTTCACAAGGGAAAAGAAAATTCCCGCAATCAGCACAAGAACCATCATTGCCGCAGCGAAAGTCATTGTCTTGAATATTTTATCTCTATAATCAATCGGGTTTCGATTCGCCATATTCGACTTACCAAACCCAAGAGAAATCGGCGGGAAATATATTCCCACCGATGATATCCGACAAAAAAATCGTTTCTAATTCCCGCATCAATAAATGCCGTTTCTCTTCCAGTATCTGCGAATGCTGTCCTTCAAAGACTTTGGAAGGGGGACATAAGTGAGCTTCTTAGCTGTGGCATCTCCGGTATTGAAGGACCAGTCAAAGAACTTCACCACCTTCCGGTTTGCGGCAAGTTTTTCCGTACCGAGAAGGATGAAAGAAGCACCGGCAATGGGCCATGAACCGTCACCGGGAACATCCACCAGCCAGAGATAGTAGCCCTTATCCGGGTTCCACTTCGCCCCTGCAGCCGCATCCTTGAACGCCCCAAAGGATGGATCCACAAAATACCCGTTCTTGTTCCGCAGCTTCACATAGGTCAATTTATTCTGTTTGGCATAGGCAAACTCAACGTAGCCGATGGAATTTTTCACCCGCTTTGCGTAGTTTGCCACACCCTCATTACCCTTTCCGCCGATTCCAACAGGCCAGTTGACCGATTTTCCTTTCCCAACTTTCTCACTCCAGTCTTTGGAAACAGTCGCGAGATAACTTGTGAAAATTGCCGTTGTACCGGACCCGTCCGAGCGATGGACCACGGTAATATTGGCGTCCGGAAGGGAAACGCCCTTGTTAATCACCGCGATTCGCGGATCATTCCATTTGCTGATTTCCCCAAGAAGAATCTTTGAAAGCGTCTCTCCGTCCAACTTCAGTTGACCCGGTTTCATCCCCCTGATATTCACCACCGGCACCACACCACCGATAATGGCAGGAAACTGAATTAAATTCATCTTTTTCAGGTCAGCCGGTTTTACCGGAGCATCGGAAGCACCGAAATCCACCGTGCGATTCTTAATCTGGCGAACCCCGCCACCGGAACCGATGGACTGGTAATTCAGTTTCACACCGGTTGCTCTGTAATAATTAAATGCCCACGCGGAATACACCGGATACGGAAAGGTCGCCCCCGCACCGTTGATCATATCCCCCGCTGTCAGACTAAGGGAAGTTGCGATGAAAACAAGTGAAAGGAAAATGTTTTTCAATTTCATAGGTTCCTCCTTCGCGGCCATAATAAAAAACCGATGAAAGAAGGTTGCCACAGAATTGTAAAGAAAATGTAAAAGAAACGATGTGCGGCGCGGTGCGCCACAGGTTGAGCAGAAGGCAAGGTTGAGTGCCGTATAACAGAGTGAAGAGTGACAAAGACAGAAATTAACCACTGACTATAATTTGCCAACTCTATGATTTTACTGATGTCTATCGCCCAGCATCTATCATCTGACATCCGGCGCATCCCGGCGCGAAACCATGAGAGGCGGGTTCAAATTTGGTTGGCGTTTCATGGTGTCTATTCGATGATGATTGGTTGGTGGGGTAATCTTTTGAATTTAAAAATGGGAGAACCCACCTCTCATTATCATGGTTTCATATTTTATACGTTAAAAAGGAGGAAATAGTTTTGAGTAATTCCACAATTTTCACTCTGCAATCCGACAGTCTATCGCCTAAAACAAAATTGGCGGAATGAAATCCAATGATTCATGTTAGAATCTACGGAACACAAACCATAAGGAGCGACGATGACCACAGGAAAACGCAAATATTCTCCCTTATTCTGGTTGACTATTATGTTCGAGTTTTTCGAGCGAGGGGCTTACTATGGCATGATGAGTGTGCTGTCGGTGTACTTCACCGACGTGCTTATGTTCCAGAAAGAGTCTGTCGGCATCATCAAGAGTACAATTCAGCCGCTTTTGTATTTCCTGCCCATCATCACCGGTGCATTGGCTGACCGATTCGGTTACAGAAAAATGCTTACCATCGCATTCTCCTTTCTTGGTATCGGTTATTTTTTCGTCGCACAGGCCACATCCTACGGCCTGGTTTTCCTGGCACTTGTAGTAATGGCCATCGGTGCCGGCACGTTCAAGCCCATCATCTCGGGCTCCATTGCCAGACTGACCGATGAAAGTAATTCCTCCGAGGCATTCGGCATCTACTACTGGTCTATCAATCTGGGCGCCTTCCTCTTCCCACTCTTTCTGGTTCCCTTCCTGAAAAACAACATCGGCTGGCAGTGGGTATTCTACGCATCTGCCCTTGGCACTGGGGCCATGCTCTTTCCCACCGCTTTTCTTTTCAAGGAACCGCCTTTACCGAAAGAGGTGGCAGCGAAACAAAAGACCCACAGCCTGAAAGACACCATAGCCCATTCGTTTGAAATTATTTACAGCCCCATTGTTCTGGTTTACCGACAGCTTAAAGCAGGAAAATATTTTGTACCAACGCTATTTTTTGTCCTGATTATCTCAATGCTCGGGTTCGGCTTGCAAAGCTATCTTACCGGCAATGTACTCACCCTCAGTGAATCCAGTTATCCGGTTCAAAAGAACGGAAATGTTTTTTATTTTACTATTGACCGGGATATGACCCGGCCCGACCTCTTTCAACCGTCCAAAGACGGCGTGACCGTTTACAAGCCGGAGAACCCGGAACTCCTGGACAAACTGGACACCTTCCTGGTTCAATTCAACCGAAAAGAAATTGAAAGCGCGTTGAAAAAAGCCGCCACCCCCACCCTGCTGACCTTTCATCTGGCAACGGGAAACGGCATTCGCCTTGCGGAACCAACGCCCCGAAATTACCACGTTTATGTAGGGAAAAAAGTCGATGTCGACAAAACAATCCACCAACTCAGATCCGGCACATTTCTGCATCCTTTTCCAGATGGGAAATTAAAAAGTTTTCTGAAAGACGCACGGAATCGTCCTTTCCCCCTGCTCTTTGTGGGATTGCTTCTCGCCACCGCTTTTTTGATTCCTCTGTTGAAAGACTGGGGCCGTGCCGATAGAAAAACATCCACTTTCCTCCTTGTATTCATTGTGGCAGTTTGCGTCGGTATTCCTGATTTAACACTGTTCGCGAGAATTCTGAGTTTTGCCATTTTTGCCACTGTACTCTCGCTTTTTACCATCCAAACACAAGATACCGACCCATTCATTGACCACTTCCGGTTCCTTCTTCTCATCTTTATCTATTCCGGCTTCTGGGTCATGTATTTTCAGATGTTTGATTCGGTACTGTGGTATGTGAAAGCCTACGTGGACTCTACCCCCCTGAACGCCATGGTCAATCAGATACTGGCTATGGCCGGTATTCACATCAACTGGTACTTTGACGTGGAGCATGTCACTGTTATCAATGCCCTGACCATTATTGTGCTTCAACTTTTCATCACAAAACTCGTGAAACACCGCAAAGCATTGCCCACCATGATTACCGGAATCCTGTTTGGCACCATCGGCATGGCATTACTTGCCGTTTCAACCGGAATCTGGGTATTTCTCATCGGCATTATCATTTTTTCAATCGGTGAAATGACAGCACATCCTAAATTCATCTCCTATGTCGGCCAGACCGCACCAAAGGAAAAAGTCGCCATGTACATGGGCTACCTTTTCCTCTACGGTGTCATCGGCAGCAGTATCGGCGGCGTCCTTGGGGCAAACCTCTACGTGCATTTTGTAGACCATCTTCACCAGCCCCGGATACTCTGGATAATTTTCGCCATGATCGGAGCAACTACTATGGCAGGACTGGCGCTGTATAATCGCTTTTTCCCCGTGAGAAAAATAGAAGGATGAAATCCTGTGTTACAATGGCCTGACTTATAAAATGGAGGTTCTACGGCAATGACCAACTATCTTGACGCAAAAATACTGACAGTCGAAGACGATAACAATCTCAGAAAAACGTTGATGAAAATTCTGATTCGGGAAGGCTTCTGCGTGGCTTCTGTCAGCAATGGCCAGGAAGCCTTAGAATTGCTTGAACTGCAGAAGTTCGACATTATTATTACAGATTACAAAATGCCGGTTCTTGGTGGCGAAGAATGGGTCAGGAAACTAAACGAACTCCAGGGAAAAAACAAAATTCTGTTGCTTTCCGCATTTCTTGAAGAAGCCAAAGTTGTGGAAGATGAAGTTGGTGACAGTATTTCCAAGCCATTCAAGCGGAAGGAGCTCATTAACAAGATCTTTTCTCTTTTGAAAAAGAACAATTTTCAGGGGAATAATGGCGAAACAATATCGACAATTGATTGAAAAAACACATAAATTTCCCCAAATTACCTTCACTTTTGTCAACCGGGACTGGCTGTTAGCACTTTCAGATTTCCTGATGGGAATCGGCGTGGCTTCTGTTGAAATTCAGGAAGATTTTCCAGTTCTCAAGGCAATTCTTTCACCTTTCAAAGATCCGGAAAACATTCTTCAGGCCATGAATTCCTTCTGCAGGCATCTGGCAATCCCCATCCCTGAAATTGCCCTCGAACAACTTGAAAACCGAAACTGGACCGCAGTTTTCAGGGAACACTTTACGCCCTTCGCCATGAACCGGGAGACGTTCATCGTTCCCTCCTGGCTGAAAGAACAATACGGTGAAACACTGGATGGAAAACAAGTGATAATCGTGGAACCGGGGCAGGCCTTCGGCACCGGGCTCCATGCCTCCACCGCCCTTGCCGCCGACATGGTTACAGGCTATGGAAAAGCGCACCCTGGCTTCACTATGATTGACGCTGGAACCGGAACCGGAATTCTTTCCATCATTGCAGAAAAAAACGGTGCAGATAAAATTCTCGCATTTGACATTGACCCTCTTTGCAGCATGGCACTTGCTACGCACATGTTCCTGAATCAGAGCGAACCAGCTAAATTCCTTCTTTTTGTGGGAACAGAAACCGCACTCCGGCAAGACATGAAAGTCAACCTGGTGGTCATCAATATTATTGAAACCATTATTCGAAAGATTCTTCCCAGCCTTGCCACAATGGCCACAGACCAACTAATACTCAGCGGCATCCTTAACCGGGATTCGGAACCATTTGCCCGCTTTATCAATGAACACGGATTTTCCATTGTAAAACAGAAAGTCCAGGATGGCTGGGTAGCATTCCGCTGTGAGAAAACCTGATGCAGATTCGCCGACTTTTTGTGGAAACAACTCCCCTGCCATCTGAAACAATTCAGTTGAATCCCTCCGAACACCATTACGCCACACGGGTCATGCGCTTGAAACAGGGACAAGTGGTTGAACTTATCAGCCCGGAAGGGTGCATGGACGCCACGCTGGAATCGATCTCAGAAGAAGCCACCGTCGTACGAATCCAGTCCTTACCAAAAATAAAAAATGAGCCGTCCGTGTCCATCACCCTGTTTCAGGGAATGCCCGACCACCTGGAAAAATTGGAATTCATTGTCCAGAAAAGTGTGGAGCTGGGTGTCAACCGGATTGTCACCTTCACTTCCCGATATACCGATGCAAAATACCACAAAATGAACATGAGCACCAAAATGGAACGAATGCGAAAAATCGCGAAAGAAGCGGTCCGTCAATGTGGCCGTACAAGGATTCCTCAACTTGAAGGCCCCCGTAAATTCCTGCGCATTTTTGACAGCCTCAGCTCTCATGAAGCTGCCTTTCTCTTTTTTGAAAAGGAGATGAAAAACTCACAGGCCCCAGTTCAAAACCCGGAAAATATCGCGGTAATTGTTGGTCCCGAAGGTGGTTTCTCTGATGACGAAGTCAAAACCCTCATAGATAAAAATTGCCATGCAATTCATCTTCCGGGACGGATTCTCAGAACCGAAACAGCAGCCATTGCCTGCTTGACGCTGATACAGGCCAAATTCGGAGATTTTTTCGATGTCTTTTGAAAGCGGAAACACAGACAACATGTTTTCCCGGGAATTTTCATTTCCCGTCGGGGCCTTGTTCGCCACGGGAAGTGCAATCATCATTCTCCGGATGCTTCTGGAAGACCTGACAGAACCGCCATATCTACTCGCCAACGGACTTAGTTTTTATGAAAATCTCATCGATTTGAGCCATGTGTTCATCTGCTGGTGGTTACTTTTTCTTTCCCTTGTGCTGGTGTTTACCCTGATACTGAAACGCCCCTTCATAAATATTTTCTCCATATCCGTCATCGGGTTACCCGTTCTTTTTATTGTCCCGCTTGTGGATGCTCTGATACCGGCCACCATATCGGCGGGTATTCAGTATCAGCAAAGTTTTTCCACCCTTCCCCATATTCTTGTCAATCTGTTCAATCCCTCTGTTTCCCTTCTCGGGATTACTCCGGGAATCCGGGTCGAAATCGCTCTTACACTCATCGGTATCCCTTTCATAACCCGCTACCTTTTAAAGAAAAGCTGGGGGAAGGGAATATCAGCTGCTTTCATGGCATTCATTCTAATTTTGTTTTTCGGTTACCTCCCGGCCTTTTATCAATTGGCAGGCATCCCTGAATTTCAAAAGTCTGCCGTACCAGGTGCTTTCGACTTCATGAGAATGCTACTGATTCCCCTTCTCCTTGTTACTTCGGGAATTGTCCTGCGCCTGGCCCACGAACAGCCCGAGGGATGGAAACTGTTGAGAAAGGTGATTTATCCATCCCGAATGACAGCTTACGGCAGCGCTTTCCTTGCAGGGTACTTTCTGGTGCGCCTGGGAAACCCCGGCGTTCCGGCTCAACTCTCCCCCGCGATAGAAAGTCTTCGGATTGCCATGGCCCTGGCTGGAATTTGGTTCCTGTTTCTGTCAACAAAATTCCGAAATGATATCATTGACCTCCCGGCCGACCGGATTTCTACCCCGAACCGCCCACTGGTAACCGGAGAACTGTCCGTGAACACTGCAACCCACCTGGCTGCCATTTTCTCCGCGATCTCTTTTCCCCTGCTGATCCAGGGCAGTCCAAACGAGCTTTTGTTTTGGATGGGCTTTTGCGCCCTCTCCCATCTCTACGTTTCACGTCAAATGAACGTCCGGAAAATCTATCCGCTGGGCCAAGCCACCATCGCGACACTCATTGTTTTACTCGTCCTTGCGGGAGCGGAGCTTGCCACAAAAGGCGGTGCTCTTAAAGCAATGTCATTTCATCCCGTATTTATTCCAGGCGTTTTTCTAATGGCATTCCTTGTTGCCAACCTGAAAGACTTTCGGGACCTCGAGGGAGACCGGATTGCCGGCTACCGCTCCCTTCCCATGCTGTTTTCCAACCCGCTCCGTGCCGTTCCATGGTTGATTATCAGCACGGCTTCAATTGTCACCCTGTTGTCTTTTTCTGTCAGAATCCACATGATAACGGTGGGAATAATCATGATTCTTTACCTTTTCACCGGTTTTCGGACGCTGAAAAGAATTTCAGGATTCCATGAAATGGATAAAATTACGCTTCTTACAATCTGGACAATTCTCGCCTGTCTTGCGGCATTTGTACTGCAACATATTTCCCCAATTTAACAATCATTCCACAATTTATGGACTGGCTAAATTGTGCGCCGGCCAAACTCAATGACCACAGTCTGCCTGCCACTGATGGTAGCGCTGATTCCAATCCCGGTTCCAGTTCTCATAGGCACTGCGAGCCTGGTTCAGCTGATCCTGCGCTGACTGACGCTCCGCTGCTGAATGGACATATTGGTACGCCCAGTGGCCACTTGAACTTCTTCCCCAACGGGAATGATGGCCGGGCACCCAATAGCTTTCCTGTCTCATTGCTTCGTTGTACTGATTCCTGGCATCCTGATATGCTTGAGACAATGGGGCACCCACAGTTTCCCTTTCACCCTGAAGGGCGGCCTGCTGTTGCCGGCATTCTGTTTCATGATCCGGTTGTGGCGCTGGAGGTGTGGGACTGGGAGTAGGTGTCGGAGGAGGGCCTGGTTCAGGGATATTGGGACCTCCAAAATCATCTTCCGGTGCGTTTCCACCAAACAGATTAAGGCGATTAGTGGCACCCGAAAACAGGGTACGGAGTTCCACGCCGAGGCCCTTGACCATGAACATTGCCGCCAGGGCAATCATTACCACGATAAGAATATATTCAGTATTGGATGCACCGGATTGCCGCTGCACACTTTCCCCCTTTGGAAAGCAAACAAGGGACAGTTGCCCATCCCTTGTCTTATCTTTCTTTGAAACGAACAATCTATTTTACAATATCACCTGTTTTCAACCCGTTCCCTGAAACTACCGTGCAAATGGAGTATTTCTCCTGCACCGATACTACTTTAAGGGTTCCGAGCTTTGTCTCACTGGCTCCCAGCTCTTCGCCGCTGTCAGGATCAATCAGGGCCTCACCCTTACGATAGATTGTATAATTATCGCCGGCGTTCACGCCATTTCGTGAACCTAAGTTGATAAATACCTTGGAACCGGAAACCTTGATGATCTTCCCTTCACTCTTGGTCATGGCCGCCGGTGTAATCTTCAAATCCGCCACTTTACTGGACATTTTCTGTGCCATCTGCTCCACAATGGGCTCAAAAATTTCATTGACCATGGTTTCGTCATAGTCTGTTCCCCCACCGATGGTGGCTATTCGCAGATTCATGAATTTCTTTTCATTGCTTGCCTTGTCCACATAGACGATTTCGCCTGTGTCGGTACGAATCAACCGAATATCCAGGCGGCCCTGCAGTTTCTTGTTCTTGAATTTGAATCCCACCTTAAAGAAAGCATCAAAGCTTTTTCCCTTGTATGCAAAACGGGTAATCCTGCCAGTCATCAAATACTGAACACCCAGCAGTTTTCCAATCTGGACAGCAGTATTGGGGCTTATGTTGCCGGATAATCCCAAGTTCTGTTCCTTCATAATATCCTGCAATCTTGACCGCTCAAACACCCGGAAATTGCCTTTTTCCACCAGAGCGGTTGTAAATAAGTCTACCAGTGCGGCGGAAATTTCACGCTTATGTGGCCGAAATCCAGACCATAGGCCGGTCGCGTCCACCGGGAATTCAATAATTGCGATTCGAGGGCGGTTGTCTCCTGCCTTGACAAAAGACAGGCTCCCCGCAACTAGAAATACAATAAGAACGAAAGCAATTCTCTTCATCTGCTACTCCTTTTCTGACTCTGAAAGCTTAATATAACTTTTCTACCTTTATCCCCTGAAAAACGGGTTGACGTAGATCACATCTATCAATGTTTAATTGAGAGAAGCTTTCAGATCCTTTCCCACTTTGAAATAGACAATGGTTTTCGGCGGAACATCGACCAATTCCCCGGTTTTCGGATTCCGGCCCGTTCTCGCACGACGTTGACGGAGACGAAAACTACCGAATCCACGCAGTTCAATCCCTTCTCCTCCCTTCAGCGATTCGATAATAGATGAGAAAAAAACGTTTACGGTCCGTTCCGCTTCCTTTCTCGAAAAGTCCAGTTCGGTAATTAGTTTGTTTACAAGGTCTGCTTTCGTCATAAAACCCTCCCCATTATTTTGGAACCTTTTCTTTAATTTACGGCTGATCGTCCGTAAAGTCAAGTATTTATCTGCTATTTTGGCAACTTATCCAGCATTTTCTTCGCTTTTTCCTTTGTGTCAGTAAATTGTTGTGCCCGCTGGAAGGCAATTCTAGCCTGTTCCGATTGCCCTGAATTAAGATAACTCCAGCCCAATCGGTAACAGATATCTCCGCTTTCCAGTCCCAGCGCAATGCACCTTTCATAGGCAAAAGCAGCGTCTTTGAACTTTCCCACTTCGTCACATACTTTCCCAAATAACAGAAAATAATCACCTGACAAGTTAGGCAAAGTTTTGCATTTATCCATCACCTGAAAAGCTTGCAAGAATTTTGCATTCTTGAACAATTCTTCAGCATTCATCATGCAATCCTGTTTCTGAAAGTAATTCTCATAATCCTGGCCCATATCACCTGCCAGATTGTCCAGCATTCGTTGAATTCCCGGTTTCTTGTCAGGTTTTACGACGTCCAGAAGTTTTCTCGCGTAGTAATAGGCTTCCAGTCGGTTTTTCTCCACCTTCAGATAGCTCTCGCTCATCCGTGAATAGCCATCCGGCCGGGACGGGTCCAGCTCAATGGCCTTTTCCCACCATTCCCGTGCACCCTTCAGGTCGCCCTGCCCAACCGTCAATTCGCCCAGACGTATATAGGACAGATAATCATCCGGGTGCGTTTTCACAATTTTCTGGTACGTCTCAATCGCATCCGGTACTGAGCCCAATGCTACTAGATATTCTGCCTTCAGTACCTGAATATCCAAATCATCCGGTTTCGCTGCCGCTGCTGTTTCAATATAAGCATAGCCCTGAGCTTGTTTTTTACCTTCCATGAAGCACACGGCCACATGGTAGAAAATATCCACATCGATATTTTCCTTCTTTTTATTCTTTTCAAAAAACTTCAGATACAGGGGAATGGCCTTGTCAAATTGGTTATCCCCATAGAGAACTTCCGCCTTTTTCAGGTACTTCTCTCCCTTCAGATTCATGGAAGAGGAAAGTTTCTTAAAAATAGATGCCTGTAGACTAACCGCCATTGCAACTATCAAGGCCCATACAATCACATTTCTCATTGTTCGCAATCTGCTATCCTCTTTAATGCTTTTTTATACAGGGGATTTGTCTTGGGAACCATCTGTATCACCTGTTTAAAATAAAATACAGCCCTTTTGCAATCGTTGTACTGAGTCTGTTCAATGTATCCTTTGTTGTATAATTCCTGACCTTTGTTTTCAATGTCACGCTTCATTGTGACAGCCTTCTGCATACCTGGTTTGGCTCTGAGAATCTTTACCAGATAATTATAAGCCGCTACATAGTTCTGTCCCCTGTACAAAGAAGTCGCCTTATTCATATAGTAATCCACCATTAATCCCATGGAATCTCGTTCTATCTTTCCGTCTTCCCCATAAAGATTACGCTTGGAAATCTCAAACACCTTTTCAAACATCGGGACAGCCTGGGAAACTTTACCCTGCAATGCCAGTTTTTTCCCTTTTTCATAGTTTTCTCTTACCTGGTTCATATAATCCTTCAGGTGGCGAATCCGTGAAGGTGTTTTCAGATTTTTCTCCAGATAAGCACTGGACGCCTGAGAAATGCCGGCCAGGGCATCCACAATACGACCATTCAGGTAACATTCTTTCGCCTTTTTTAAAAAGAGTTCCGCCTTCCTGTTTGCTGCTCGTTGTCTTTTTACATAAGCTGAGCGCGCGGAAAGACGCCTTTGAAATTTCTTGTATTTCTGTTCTATATCTGTGTACTGATCAACGATTTCTTTATTATCCGGAAATTTCTCCTTCAGACCGCCTGCCAATTGAAACGCCCCCTGGAAATCTCCATCTCCCAGTTTCTTTTCTATTTCTTCTCCCTGATTGTCAATATAGGCAGACTCTGCGTCCTTTAATGCCTGCCGGCCCCGTTTTGAATAGCTGGATTCCGGGCTGATTTGACCCTGAATCTGCTGTGCTGCGGCAAAATCATTGACTTGAACTCTCTTATTCATTTCCAGAAATTTATCACGGTTGACAATTTCCATTTTTGCTTTTGCCAACTCTTTATCCGCTCCCTGTAACTGAAAGCTCTGTATCAATTCCACAACTTTGTCCCAGTCCTGATTTTCCAGTGACAACTGGACTTCTTTCATTATTTCGGCCCGTGTCAGACGGTTCCCTCTCTGACCAGGGCCACTACCTGAACCGCCTGATGGCAATAACATCAGAACAATTAAAAGGAAAACCAGTACGCCACCGACACCGATAAGCAGTTTCTTTTTACTGTCAAGGCTACCGCTACTGCTCTTTCCTTCTTTCAAATCTTCAAAAGAAAACAGCTTCCCCGGCGCCAGATAGACTGCAGAAACATCACCGAAACGCAGAAGATCTCCATGGCGCAAAGTGTGACGGGCAATCTGTTTGTCCCGGACAAAGAGGCCATTTGTGCTGTTCTCGTCTTCTACCGAAAAGGACTTATCCCCTTTTTGAATAAGTCTGGCATGGATTCGTGAAATGGAAGCATCGTCAATCTGAATGTCACTGTCTGATTCCCTTCCCACCAGCATTTCACCCTTGTCAAGGCTGAATTCTCCTGTCGGATTCAGGTCTGTGTCTAATAGAACCAGACGAGGTGTTTTCAATACGTTTTTCATACCAAAAAGAACCGTTTTCTTCGCCCTACCCGGGCCGGAACCGGAATCACCATCTTGTGCAGGTATCTGTTTAATCATAGGGATATCAGGAACTTCCGTGACATCCAGCATCACGGTGCCCTCTGCCGATTGTTCCAGCTGAGGGGAAGGCTTCTCCCCAGGCGCTTCCTGTTCACATTCCATGAGGAAATCAATTGAGCCAAAGGCAATCCGGTCTCCACACTCCAATTTCACCCGCTCGGTTATCTTTTTACCATTAACAAACACTCCATTGGTGCTGTTTAAATCCTCCAGGGCAACCCCCCCGGCTTGAAACTCCACAACCGCATGGTAAGAAGATACGTTGGGCAATGGAATGACAAAATCATTGTCTTCTTTACGTCCCACAGTAATGCGACTATTTTCCGGGGTTAAATCAAATCCGGCACTCGCTTCAATTGCTGAACTGAGCGCTTTGAATAATATTTTCATCTCAATTTTGCCATCCTGAATGAAGCAGTACGGTAAATCAACGAAGATTCATCCGGTACCATGGCCTGAATCGTCTCGTACAGCCGCACTGCCCCTTCTTTGTCATTGTCATTTTCAGCCAACCAGGCTTGCTGAAAGAGCTCTTTCAGCTTCTTTTTCAACTGCTGCTCTGTCTGCGCTATCTGCGGATTCAGTTCATCCCAGATCGGGGGTTTGGGGTTCATTTCCATAATGCTTCCTTTAGCCCGGTAAAAGTACAACAACGCGGTAAAATCAGCATCATGATTCACTTTGCTCATTTTCAGTTTTTCTTTCCCCAGACTGTAGTAGGAATTCGCCTGCTCCAGATTCTTCCTGTCATCAATCTGGGTCCGAACCTGTTGCCCCAGCTTCAAAAAATATGTGTTCATCATCCCGGCACGCATTGGAGCAGGGCCTTTTTTCTTTGCGCCCTCAGATGGCAGAAATAATAATATCAAGAGAATCAGAAGAACACCGGCGGCGACACCCCCGATAATCATCTGCTTCCCGGTGAAGGGAAGTTTGCCGGGTCGGGCTGCCTCCACATCCTCCCTGCTGATCATCATGGTCTTATTGCCACCTACTTCTTCCACCGGCTTGTTTTCAAGAGATCCATCGGACGCATCGGTATGCACGATAATCTTATAGTTGCAGAAAGATATTTCCGCTTTGTTGCGTAACGGAACAGATGTGGACAGTGCTTCTCCGTTCAGGAAAGTGCCGTTTACACTGTTATCATCCTGGACATAAACTGTTCCATCCGTTTCGAAGATTGTCAGATGATGGGAGGATACCATTGGGTCATTGACAATCAGGTGACAGTCTGTCCCCCTGCCGATGGTCATCCTGCCACCTGTCAATTCAACCTCACGCTCTTTCTTTTCGTTCACATAAAAAATTATTCTAATACTCATTTTAACTGATTATAATCCCATTCTGAGATACGTTCAAGTGCTTTGTTTTCTTTTATGAGCCCCGTCCCTTCCACCACAGCCCAGGCCCCGGGACACGAGAACAATCGAAAAGGAGGGACATTCTTCGCTTTCAGTACCATTCCCTCTCTGTTTACAAAAATTGCGTCTATGGGAAATGCCATGAAAAAAGTATGAATGGAACTACACGGCACAATTCGGTACGCCTCATTCGTTTCACTTCGAACCCCCAGCATGCCCCAGGCCCTTGTCCAGATAGTATTGCAGGAAATCAGCGGCCGCTCCACAACAGACCCGTCATTATAAAAGAGAGAAATTGTGTTTATACTCACCCGCACTTCCCTTCCTTAGCTACTCTGTCGATAATTAAAAAAGCTCTCCTCTTGTCCATTTCACAATAATACCGCCAAAAAGAATCAGTATGGTGCAGAACAAGATAAATACAAGGGGAAACATGATTTTAACTGAGGCCTCCCCTGCCGCCTTCTCCGCCTTTTGAGACCGCATAATGCGCAGAGATTCTGCCTGAACCTTCAATACCTGAGCCACCGGAGTACCCATTTTCTCTGCCTGCACAATGGCGGAAACCACACTGTTCAACGATTCCACGTCTGCACGGCGAGCCATATCATTCAGGGCGTCCCGTTTGGTTTTACCCATGCGCACTTCCTGTAGAAACTGAAAGAATTCTTCAATCAGCGGGCTGTCTGTGGTATCGCGTTCCACCATCCTCCGAATTGACGACAGGAAGTCCATCCCCGCCTCAACTGCCATGGTCAACACATCCAGCTTGTAGGGTAAATCTTTGTAAATGGCAATCTTCCGCATATCCGATTGATTCGCCAGGAAAAAATACGGGAATACGTTCCCAAAGAGGAAGGCAAGAAGCAGAAAAACAGGATTCGCGCTTCCGGTCAAAGAGTAGTTGAAAAAAGCAGCAAATAATGTGACCAGGATAGAGAGCATGCTTGTAAACCCGATGTATTCCTGGGGAGTAAACCCATACGGGTACCCCGCTGACTCAATTCGTCGGACGAGTATTTGGATATACTTCTCCGGTATTTTCATCCTGCTTACTTTTGCACCAAACATCAGGGTAAAGGGGTAGGTGAGCCGAACAAATGCATTTTCCTCAAAAATCCGGTTTTTTTTGTTATCCAGATGTCCGCCGGGAAGACTCTGTTTGAATTCTTCCACCTGTTTTTCTGAAGGCAGAAACACGTACACAATTATAAAAAATGCGAGGAAAAAGAGCACATACCCGCCCAATTCATAGTACATGGCCGCCCCCTAAATATCGATGTTAATGACTTTACGGATCAGGTAGATACCGACCAGCCAGAACAATGCCGCAACAAAGAGAATCATGGTTCCCTGCGGAGTATTGAATAATGGTTTCATCAATTCCGGATTAATTTTTGAGAGAATTGCCGCCAGGAAAAAGGGGAGTCCACCCAGTACAATCGACTGCATCCGGCCCTGAGCCGTCATGGCCTTGACCTTGGCTTCCAGCCGCATGATTTCTTTAATGGACAGAGCAAGGGATTTGAAAATCTCCGTGATATTCCCGCCTGTTTGACGGGCCACCAGAACAGACGTGGTTAACAGATCAAAATTATTGGATTTCAAACGACTCGCCATATTTTCCAAGGCCTTATCAAAGGGGACACCCAGGCGGATTTCATTTACCAGCAGCCCGAATTCCTGAGAAACCGGCGGCACCAATTGTTTGGTCACCACCTCACAGGCCATGGGCATGGTCAAACCGGCCGCGACTGAGTTGGAAAGGACATACAATGCATCCACCAACTGTAATTCCAGTTTTTCGGCGCGTTTATGAGCAGACATCTTCAAGGACAATTTCGGCAGATAATAACCCGCTGCACCGAAAATCAGCGTAAAGAAAATACTTTCTGACCACAGATAACCCACCGCAGCCAGTCCCACCGTTGCCAGCATGTTATTCCTGAAAAAACGGTCTGCGGAATATGGCATAAAATTCTTCTGCAACTCCCCGTTCACCTTTTTGTCATAAGACTGGCGATACCGGGTATATCCCAACTGTATTGATTCATACATGGCATAGCCTACCCAACCGATTCCAGCGGCAATCAAAACGTAGGACAAGCCATATAAAATAGTGTCCACCATGGCTTACACCTTGAACAGATCTTCAGGGACTTCGATACCCCGGGCTTTGAAATCCGCCAGAAACGACGGCAGATAACCGGTTGCCATGTGTGTTCCCACAACTTTGCCTTTGGCATCCACTCCCTTTTGCTCAAATGTAAATACATCTTCCAGCAGGATATTGTATTCATCGTCCAGCCCCAGAACTTCCGTAATATTCATAATTTTACGGGAACCATCGGATAAACGGGATTGCTGAACAATGATACCGATAGCAGATCCGATTTGATCCCGGATTGCCCGTATGGGCAAATCCATTCCGGACATCAGCACCATGGTTTCCAACCTTCTCAGGATGTCTTCTGGAGAATTGGCATGGCCGGTGGTCATGGAACCGGCATGCCCTGTATTCATAGCCTGAAGCATATCCAATGCTTCGCCGCCACGGCACTCACCAACAATAATACGATCCGGTCTCATTCGAAGGGAATTTTTTACCAGATCGCGAATGGTGATCGCGCCCTTCCCTTCCACATTTGCGGGTTTGGATTCCAGCGTCACGACATGCCGTTGAGGTAACCGCAATTCAGCCGCATCTTCAATTGTGATAATGCGATCGTCCGGTTGAATGAAGGAACCGATTACGTTAAGCAATGTCGTTTTACCGGAACCCGTTCCACCGGAAATGATGATATTCTTTTTACCCTTGACACAGACTTCCAGAAACTTCGCCATTGCCGGACTCAGGGTACCAAATCCGATCATGTCATCAATTCCCATCCGCTTGGTGCCAAACTTTCGGATGGTCAGGCACGGTCCTTTCAAAGCAAGCGGGGGAATGATTGCGTTTACACGGGAACCATCTTTCAGCCTGGCATCCACCAGGGGAGACGATTCATCAATTCTTTTCCCGATTGGGGCCACGATTCGTTCAATAATTGCCATCAATGCCGGATTTGAAGAAAATCGTTTCTTCGATTCTACAATTTTCCCCTTCTCCTCAACGTAAATCTGATCTTTGGAAATAACCATGATTTCGCTGACGTCTTCGTCCCGAAGAAAGTCTTCCAGCGGCCCAAGCCCAACCACCTCATCCTGCATCTCTTTCTTCAGAAGCTTCCGGTTTACCCACTTGGGGATTGCCGCACTCATCTGGGAAAGAATCATGTCCAGACGCTTACTCACCAGGTCATTAAGTTCCTGATCCCGCTTAGCCGTAAAATCCACCCATCGAAGATCCAGGGTTTCCAACAGGCGCTTGTGAATCTGATCCCGGATTCCGGACAATGCATCCAACTGCTCTTCGGTAAAATCGGCCGTAGTGAGGGGTGCTTCCTTCTTCGCCGGCTTGTCCGCCTCAATCACTGCAGACTGCTTCTGCACAATCCGAACCGGTTCAAAGATCAACGCATATTCACCAATAATTACCTGTTTCCCCAAGGGCACCGATATCTGCTTATTTTTTTCCAACCGCTTCTTATCAATGAACACACCATTGGAACTGGTATCTGTAACCCAGACATGTTTATCCTGCACCTGGAAAACAGCATGACGCCTCGAAATGGTAGTGGAAGGCAGAACGATCTGGGCCGGAGATTCCCGACCCACAACGAACTCCGCAGGAATGGACTTGAGTTCCTTTCGGGTCCCGTCCTTGCCTACGATGGTTAATTTCATTTTTTATCCCTCTGATACCACTTCTTTTTCTCTTTGTTGAACTCCTGCAGCGGTTTATCAATCATCTGCTTGTTTTCCTGGCTTTCAGCAGTCACCCGCTTTGCAGTAATAAACACCACGGCATCGGTCCGCCCATTCTGGTATTGTTTGGAACGGAACAGGGCGCCAATAACCGGCACACTGCCAATCCCCGGTACCTTGGAGACATCTTCACTCTTCATTCTCTTGATAAACCCGCCCAAGGCAATTGTCTGCCCCTCTTTGATGCGGACTGATGTGTTGATTTTCTCAGTCTTCAAAGAGGGAACACCGTTGCTCATCACACCGGAAAGGGAAGATATCTCGGAATCAATAGTAATACGCATATTCCCCAGCGTATCAATCTCCGGTGTCACATTGAACTTTGTGCCGTACTTCTTCCATTCCACCGTCGAGGTCTGTTGAGTAATGTTCCGAACACCAAATTCTCCACCGGCATAGTAGGTAGCGGGTTTCCCCGCAATGGTAATTACCTTGTGGGTATCATAAACCCTTGCATCTCCATTTCCCACCATGAGGCTCAGTGCCCCGGCGAAGTTGGAAACAATTCCCAGGGTACTGCCCATCACCGCACCGGAAACCAGGTTCTTCTGATAGTTGTAATTGACCCCAAGGCCCTTGATTGCCTTATCCCAGTTAATGCCATAGTCTCCCATATTTCTGTTGGAGACCTCCACTACATTGAATTCCACCAGAATATTGTCTTCTTTCGGCAGATAGGCCTGCTTGAACTCGGCGAATTTTACCACCTGATCCCCATAGAGATTGATGACCTTATCAATCCGGTCATTGTCATTCTTTGTCAGAATCTGGCCGTCAATAATCACGCGGTTCCCGACCACTTTCAGCTTGATCCCCTCAATCCCATCCAGCAAAGTGTTCACTTCCCCCTTGATTTTGTCGGGATCCTGGGCAATGACCGTGACCATGTAAGTCTGGGTGGCACCACCCTGCATAATGAGGCTGACCTGGGTCGAACCCACTCCAACCGCCCGAAGAATCACTTTGGACTGGTCTTTGGGAATGGAAATTGCTACAACCGATGGATTTCCTGCGGAAACAGACGTGACACCGGCACCGCTCAAAACCTTCTGCTGACCCATGGCAAGGGTAATGTCCTCCGCCATTGTAAACATCGCAGAACACAACACAATGGCAATAAATACAATTACTCGTTTCATGTCAAACTCCTTTATTTCAGAATTTCAATTCTTCCATGCCGTTTTTTGTTCATGGCATCCCGGCGTTTCTGCATCGCTGCAAGTCCGGCTTTGCCAAAAATATTACCGAAATTCACCTCAGGAATCTTTTCCTCTGTTTTCTGATCCTCTCCATTCCGCAATACAAAAATAAGTTTAGCCTTTCTTCTGGCAAATTCGATCAACTCCGCTTCTTCCAGAGTTACAGAAAGTGTAATGGACCCATAATTTTTCTGTGCCCGCTCCTGCCTGGTGGCTCCGACACCAACCTGACTGCCGATGGCCAACACAGGAACGGCTTGAAGCATTGTAATTGTCGTGCGAACCGGTGCACGCCCCGGCTTGTCAAACGTCCCCATTATGTCCACATAGTCTCCGGGACGAATCAGCCCGGCCACACTGGATTCCTGGTCCACCCGTACCGTAATTGCCCGTTCCCCCGGCAGAATAGCGGAGGAAAGAAAAGACGAGGTGAGACCACCGGCCACCCCCGCTTTGAAAAAGGAGGTCAATATCGGATCGCCCTTTTTAATATCCACCTTCGGGGCATTCCCGATAATCTGGGTTAACGAGGACACCCGAATGGCATCTTTGGGAAGATAGTTTTTGTACAACTTCTTCCCCTCCAGCATGTTCTGGTCAATCGCTGTACCGGCCGCAATGTTTCTCTTCGCAATCAGTACGTTTGTCAGCATGGATTCATCGGTATACTTTTTCTTCTCTCCGCTGACCATCAGCTGGATCAGGATGACGCCGACTACCGCCAGAACTACAGCAAAAATCATCGCCTTTTTCTTGTCCATATCTCCTCCTTACCTATGGGTTAATCGTTATTTCTGCATTTGTTCTATCATTGTCACTAAAGTGGTATCCTCTTCGGTTTTCCCGAAAAGAATCGTCAATTGCCTGGCCCCTTTTGTGGCAAACAGGGTATTTTCGTGGCCGGCCCGCCGGGCCCCTTTGATTGCAGCATCCGGGACACTCCAGCCATTGCCTCGAAGGTCTGCCAGGTAGTAACTGCTGGTATTGGCCGGTGTATCATCCACTGCGTAAATCAACGTGGAAGCCACTCCCCACTTATCTGCCTGATCCATGGAAAGCAGCCGCTGGGAGTAAGGGTGGCGGTCCACGTCCTCCGGATCATTTCCCGGAACGTCTTCTCCGCCACTGGGAAAAATCTTATCCAGCTGAAATGGCCCTTCTGTCCAATATCGAATGACTGTTGTCTTGTCTGAGTCGGGGTCTTCCTTCATCGCCACAACCGCCTTTCCCACCACGGTATCCCGCAAACTGCCATTCTTGATGAACCATTTCTCATTGTCTCCTTTGTCCAGCACACCGAGAAAGCCGTAGGACGGTCCTTCTTTTGTAAACACCGGGGCTCCGCTGAGGCCGATTACCCGTTCAAATCCTTCGAGAATTCTGCTTGCTTTGCTACCGGGGACAAAACCCATCCGTTTCATATCCGCGTCTGGAATCATTCGAATCCGCCTGGGTGTATACAACTTCTTATAAAACGAAATCACTTCGTGTATGGACGCAGGCACAACCTCAATGGAATAGGCGAACCGCTGGCCATTGACCAGCGTATGCCCGATGTCACCGTTCTGACCACCTTCCCGGAAATCCGGCATTCCTTTTTCCGGCCCCAGAAAAAGTTCGTACACGTCCGCATTGCCCTTCTGTTCCAGTACTGAAAAATGGGAACCGACCCACAAAATTCCACCCAAAATACAGAAAATCAAGCCCAGGCGGAGAATTTTGATACCGATTTTCTGATAATTAGTAATCGCCACTGAATATATCTCCGATTTTTGCCCAGATTATTCCCCAAAAACCCTTATCTCCAAGCTCCTTGTAGGACCACGCATTTGTGTCCACAACGCAGGAAGAAGCGATCGTGGTCTTATTACCGAGGAACCCCTTCAAATAGTGATTGACCGGGAGAGAATATGACACGGCATATCCCTTGGTGCTGCTCAAGGTGTCCATAAATCCCATGAGGCCGGACGCCATACCGCCGGAGTCCCCGCCACTCCCGGATCGGGAAGTCCCGGTATTAAACATGTCCATTGCCTGGGCGGAAGAAATTTCCTTCACGTTGACCTTTTCCCGATCCAGCCGTCCGACAAAATAGTTTTTGACCTTTTTTTTCAGTTCTTCATCGGTGGACTTGCGGTATCCCTTTTCCCAGGACGCAAACCGTGAAGCTGAAACCACTTGCTGCTGCACAAAATAGGCTCTGGCAAAGAAAATCAGGCCAAAAGCCAGCAGCAGATAAATCGGCAGAAACATGGCAAACTCTACCAGTGCCTGTCCCTTTTCATCAGTGAATAATGAATTTATCACTCATCCCTCCCAAAGAACTTAACGCCCCGAGAAAACCACCGGAACTTCCGCCGCTTGGGCCTTCCCCCGCGGTGTTGCTCATATTGTTCATGGAAGAACCGTTCACCCCGCTGGTGATATCACTGAGTTTGTCAAACTTCACCAGCCGCACCCGCCAGCACTGATTGAACAGGTGGGCATCGGCATGCCCTGCCACATATACCTTTGCCTGGGAAAAATAAATCATTCCAATGGGATTGGGGTTCTTCAGGTAATTGCCCGATAATACATGCGGTTTTGGCTTCAGGTACACGATCCCCACAAAGTCTTCATGCTTTTCCCAGTATTCTTTTCCACCTTCCTTGTCCCGTTTCAGAAGGTAGGGTTTGGGTTTTTTATCGTCACCGGTACCCCCCCACGCCTGTTCCGGAGTGGTTTTCTTTGAATCGGAGTAACTGCAGGATGCCAGCTTGGTTTCAATGATTTTGCATATTCGGACAGCTATTACCTTGTGGTTTTTGTCATACTGATAGGGGGCCTGGGCACTGCCGTCATACAGGCCAGACTCATTCTTGGTCATATAGCAGGACACGCTTCGTTTCTTACAGTCGCTCCCCAGCGATTCCAGCTTCCACCTGGCACTATTCCCTGTTAATGGGGTGCTGTCTCCTTCACCGTAAATCATTTTGTCCAGTCCCGGATGCTTGACCGTATCATATCCGTAGATGGTTTCTTCACCTGACTGTGTCTTGTATGTTCCCCTGGGTTCGCATCGGCTGTCTTCACCCGGCCCGTCGCATCTGTGAAAGTCAATTACATTACCCAAATCCATGCTCTCAGCCTCGGATTTTGACCGTCTGGTTTTAATGACAGTAGTGACAAAAGTCGCCTTTTTCAATTTATCCCGTTTGCTATAACACTCACTGCACTTGTCGGATGACTGTTCATACTCTACGGTTCCCACCTTGCCCAAGCACATGGACTGATAGGTTGCCTCCACCACCAAATCATACGTAAGACCTATCATGGGATAAACGATACGAAGGGCAGGATATGGCATGAATGCTTTGAAATAGTCAAGTGGTGCATCACCATAGTTAATCTGTCCTGTTAATATGCCACTCACGATAGCGCCCAGCTTGCCTTTCACTCCCACATAGTGCGTTGTCGGCAAATGTTGAACTTTCTGGTCACCATGGCCCGGCACCTCCAACATCGCATTATGGGTGGGTTTGCAGAGGGTCTTGAATTGCCGGTCATCATCACCAATGAACGGTAGCTTCAAATCAAACATTGGAATCATGGGGTACAGGAATCCGAAAGTAGCCTCGTTGGCAATCCCGATTCGAATAGACTCAATCTGGGCGATAAATGGAATCACGTCCACAACGATTGTCTCCCCGGTTGTCAACGCTTTCTCCAGTTTCCACAGTAGTCCGTCCCCGTCTTTATCCAGAATTTTTTTAATTTCCGTCATGACCTCATGAAGGGGCTTATTTATGACATTCTGACCAATGTCCACATACACTTCCAAAGCCGCTCCCGCCGCCGCTGTAAACGGAATTGCAGATAATACTTTTGCCACAAGGCCCAATGCTATAAAAATCCCATTGGCAATATCGTATGTCATATCAACTGATCGGAGGAGAATAATGATGGCGAGTATCTGGCTCTGGGCCACGTTCATCATGGCAATGGAGTTATGGCCCCGAGCCATCCAGGTGGCACCGGACACTGCCACGGCATCCGCCGCCGTAACCATCCGCATTTTTTTGGATGTCACATCCCCAGTGTTGATCACCATGAATACAAAAAGCACCACAAACAACAATGTCAAAACCACAAAAACGATGGACTGGCCGCCCTCGCTTTTATGAAAACCCCGGACCCTTCTCATTAGCAAACATTCATTTTTCTGTTTCATCATTCTGCCTTCATCTCCACATGCATGGTACATTCCGCCTTGAGAGGAAACACATAGCCGGCGGAAATGCCTGTTTCATACTGATTTAGATTTGTTCCAAACAAGTCATCCAGTTTGTTGAGGCCCAGCTTCTCGAACAGACTCCAGCCGAAGCGTTTGCCCATAAAGGCATTGGCAATGGGAATGCCCAGATGAAACGCGTGGATAACCCGAACCGTGACCACCTTCCGGCCGTAGGTTTTGTCTTCCTTGATGGGCGAAAAGTTATCATCCAGCAGTTCAATATTGGTGAAGAAATAGGAATAGATATATCGGTCAATGGCCGTGTCCACATAGTTTCCCAGATCGTCGGACCCAAACACACCACCGATTGCATTAAATACCGCCCCCACCGCACCGGTGATGGCACTAAGCCCTGTCCCCGCCCACTGTAGCGGTTTGTATGAATGCCCCGCAACCGTGACAACAAATTCATTCATAATTGAGCTGGCATCCGCAGAAATCGGCATACAGGTCAGCCTGGCCGCATTTCGAATCATGTTCAGTTTTCCCTTTTTGTTCTTGTAAATCACCAGACCTTCCGGTTCATTCTTGTCGTTACTGTCCTGTTTATCAAGAGAAATCGGGATAATGACAGCCGCAGCCCTGACTGCGGAAAAAGCAGAATAGTTCACCACCAGCCGGGCCGTATATATCAAGCTCAATTGCATCATGCAGAGCGTTATAAACAACAGGATTGGAAAAGATATAATGAATTCGGTCATCGCCTGGCCGTCTTCATCAACTCCGACATCCTTCAAACCGCGTTTAGCTTTTCTTGCCGCCTTGAAGGTAGAGAAAAGAATAATCATCAAAATCACGATACAGAAAATCCCCAACATCATGGGTCCGGTCAGTTTCAATTTTGAAGCCTTACCGGTTTCGGAGATCAGTTCCCCGGATGCCAGATCCTGGCCCTGGTCAATGGATTGAATAGACTGTTCAAATCCTTTTTCCACCACATGGGAACGATAATAATAGCTACCCGCAACGGCGACAACTGCGATGATCGCTATTATAATAATGTATTCAAATGCCGCGCCGCCGCCGTTCTGTTTTTTCATAGTACCAGCCTGCTTCCGTTGATAAAATCAAACACACTGACCTGAAAATGGAACTCCAGCACCGCCCACAAAGTTCCCAGGCAGATGGCAAACCCGAAGGGAATGCGCATGCTGTTTTCAGGATTGAGGGAAATGGGTTCCATACCGGGAAACACCAGGGACAGGGGGTAGGAGAAGAACACGGAAAACACGTTGCGCAGTGTCCGAAGGAACTTGCCCTTCCAGATCACCGCAGCAATGGACATGATGCCGCCAACGAGGGCGGAATAGAAAGACGCGTAGAGTACAAATGGATACCCCATCAGCGCGCCAACTGCCGCCATCAGCTTAACGTCACCACCACCGAACCCCCCCATCATGAACACCAGAAAGTACAGGAGGAACCCCACCAGGAGTCCCACCAG
>JAADJC010000082.1 GCA_013151025.1 Acidobacteriota bacterium | reverse complement strand
GGCAACCAGACATACAGCGGAAGCTGAGCTGATTTCCCTATCGCGCCGACAAACATCAGCAGGGTCGCAATAGTGATTAACCCGGTAGTCAGCTCAGGTGCGATATGATGGCTCAGTATAATCTCCTTCATTTGCGGAAACTGCAACGTTCCGAAAAGATAAAACAGCAAAAACATTCCGAGAAGAAAACCGAAATCGCCGATCCGGTTCACGAGAAACGCCTTTTTGCCGGCATCGGAAGCAACTTTTGTCGTGTAGTAGAATCCGATCAACAGATATGAACAGAGACCAACACCTTCCCAGCCCACAAACATAAGCAGGAGGTTGTCCGCCAACACCAGTGTCAGCATGGCAAACATAAAGAGGTTCAGATATGCAAAATAACGGAAATAACCGTCCTCTTCCGCCATATATCCGACTGAGTAAACATGAATAAGAAAACCGACCCCCGCCACCATCAGTGTCATGGTGCCGGAAATCCGGTCAAAGAGAAAGGCAAAGTTTATATGGAACGCGCCGACATTAAGCCAGGGGAAAAGAATGTTATGAATTCCCTCCTCGGACAGGGCCGGTGTACCCAACATATGAACATAAAGGATAAGAGCAAATACAAAAGACGCGAAAATGGTCAAATTCGCAATCCACGAAACAACCTTTCTGGACATTCTGGACCCAAAAAGGCCATTTATCAGAAATCCTGCCAGGGGAAGTGCCGGTATCAACCAGACGTAATTTGTCATGCCATCACCCCTTTAACAGCTTCATGTCATCCACCTGGATGCTCTCTTTCAGTTTGAACCATGCCACAACCAGCGCCAGCCCGACAGCTGCCTCTGCCGCTGCAACTGCAAAGATGAAAAACACTACAATCTGGCCGTCCATGTTTCCCTGGAACCGGGAAAAAGCAACAAATACGAGGTTCACGGAATTCAGCATAATTTCTATACTCATTAAAATTGTGATGATATTGCGCCGGATCAGAATTCCGATGATACCAATGGTAAAAAGAACTGCACTCAATATCAGATAATCAATTAACGGTACCATGTCACACCCTCTTCTTAGAAATGAACACCGCAGATATAATCGCCGCAATGATCAAAATTGAAATCACTTCAAACGGTATAAAGTACCGTGAAAAAAGCACATCAGCCAACTGTTCCACATTGCCTTTCATCCCTCCGATCGGAGACATTTTTCCATAGCTCAGTACGACTTTGCTCGTGATAAAGGTGAAATAGACACCCCAACCGATCACAATTGCCGCCACCGTAGACAATGCCGTAACCCATTTCGGTCGCTTTGTCTCAGATTCCCTGTGCTGATTCAACAGCATAATGACGAATAGAATCAGAACAATGATTGCCCCGGTATATACAATCAGCTGCATAGCTGCGACAAATGGGGCAGATAGTGTCACATAGAGACCGGCTACCGCAATAAAACACAGCAGCAGATAAAGCCCGCTGACGATGGGCCGATCGCTGGATACCACCATTATGGCCGAAAACATGGCCAGAAAACCCAGAACATAAAATGCAATTACCATTCTTCCACCCCGTTTAATCCATCTTCTTTTTTGGCGTCTTTATCAGCTCTTCCATGGTTATCAGACCTTCATCCCTTGAAAGCTGAGTAATTTCATACTCATTGGTCAAGACAATCGCGTCTTCCGGGCATGCCTCCTGGCAGAACCCACAGAAAATGCACCGGTGCAGATCGATAATGAACTGTTTCGGCCTCTTTTCCCTGGGATAGCTTTCATCAAGATCATCAATGTCTTCCGCCTCGATAAAAATTGCGTCCGCCGGGCAGGCAGTTGCACAGCAGTAACAGGCGACGCATTTAACAGACCCGTCATCGCGGGTGTTTAACCGGTGTAAGCCCCGGTACCATTCTGGAACGTCTTTCTTTCTTTCAGGAAATTCTACAGTATACCGCTTCGAAGGCGGCGTAAACAGATTTTTGAAGAAATGCTTGATGGTGATTCCCATCCCCACCAAAATAGCCGGCAGATACAGACGATCCCAGAATGACAGTTTTACTTCTTTTTTCATCCCTTACCCCCTGTACGCCAGAAATAGCGCAACCACAATCATGTTCACCAGTGACAGTGGAATCATTACTTTCCAGCCAAGCCGCATCAATTGATCATAGCGGAATCGGGGCAAGGTCCAGCGCACCCATACAAATATCCAGAGAATCGAAACCAATTTTAACAGAAATGCCAGAATGGAGCCCCATATCCACTGATCCAGCCAGGGGAAATGCCAGCCCCCGAGATAAAGGGTCACAAATAATGCGGCCGCAGTAATCATGTTGGCATATTCTGCCAACGCGAACATGGAAAATTTCATACTCCCATATTCAACATGATACCCGATAATTTCAGATTCACCTTCCGCAAAGTCAAAGGGCAATCGGTTGGTTTCTGCAAACATGGAGACAAAGAACACCAGTGCTCCCAGAAACTGAGGAACTACATTCCAGAGCCCGGTCTGCGCCGAAATCACTCTGTCCAACCGCAAACTTCCTGTGGAAAGAACGACCCCGACCACCGCCATCGTCATGGCCAGCTCATAGGATATTATCTGAGCAGAAGCCCGCATTCCACCGAGAATGGACCACTTGTTATTGGATGCCCATGCTCCGACAATGATTCCGTAAACCCCCATTGAGCCAATAGCAAAAACGTAGAGTACACCGATGTTTGTAGCAGGTGGGAGAATGCTGAGGAAATAATGGACCCCGTTGATATCAAAGGAACGTCCAAATGGAATGGCGGCAAAGGTCATAGTTGCCGGGATAAACGCAATGAGGGGAGCAAGTACAAAGAGTATTTTGTCCGCATTTGCAGGAATCACGTCTTCCTTGAAAAAGAATTTGATTCCGTCTGCAACCGGCTGAGCCAATCCCATAATGCGGAATTTCCCGAAAAGGGCAACCCGGTTGGGCCCTACCCTGTCCTGGATAAACGCGGCACCCCGACGTTCCACCCATGTGCCCACAGCAACCATTGTCAACACAATGATAAAGACTGCAACAACTTTTACAATCATGAAAACTTCCGGGGCCAACAGCTTTGCCATCATAGTTCCACCCCTTCTTTGCCGATCTTTTCGTAGCTCAGCTCAATCCCGAGTTTCTCATTTGAAAATTGCGTCAACAGGCTTTCGGAATTGGTGAAACGGTTGCCGAACAGCCATTCCCAGAGTGGTCGAACCCCTTCGGGGTAGCCGAGCCCCCCTGTCGAACGCTGAATCCTCTTTGAAGAATTGATGAAACAACCGTCTTCTTCAAGGAACATCGGTGCGGGAAGTGCCAATTTAGAGTTTTCGCTGAATTCGGAACGCTCTACTTCAAAAGTGATACTGTATTTTGCCCGTTTCAACAGTGAAAGAATTTTCACCAGGCTATTGTCCCGGATGGAACCGATGCTATTAAGTACAAGCACCACACCATAATCGGAAGATTCCATGTCTGTGACCTTCGGAACTTCCAGTAACTTCATCATTCTGTGATTCGGGGCCTTTATCTTCTCAATAAAAAGTGCCGGCTCCGGGAGATCTTTTCGGAAGGGAGACGGCCGATACAGATCATACCCCATCTGCTCAGCCAGTAAAATCGCCGCATAATTTTCTTCCACTGAGGCAAGTGGGGATAATACCACGGCACCGGTCAATTCGCTGCTCAACGCTTCTTTAAGAAACGCCTTTGCCTTCCCATTTGTTGTTTCTTCTCCATCCAATTCAGGGTGGAGAAGACGCCGCTCTGTTTCGTTGTAGCCGCTGTAGGAATATCGCCCTTCATCGCAGATAAAAAAGCGCTGCATTGAATAATTATCTGCAGATGTGAATCGGACTACTGGCCCCACGTTGGGATCCAGCGGTGTCTGTTTCGTGTGCAAATCCACTGTCAGATTGCATCCGGCTTCACAGCCGGGACAAACAGCGCGAACATGCTCTGTGAGCCAGACCCTCTTTTTGAAACGAAATTCATTTAATCCCAGGGCACCCACAGGGCAGAGATCTGCAATATTTGAAGCAAATGGATTTTGATCCAGACCTTCCGGATCCACACAGGTAATGTGCGTATGTGAACCCCTTTCAATCGTCGTAAACTCGTGGGTTTTCGTTACCTCATCCAGAAAACGGATGCAACGTGTACAGAGAACACATCGATTGTCATTCTTATAAATTTTTTCCGAAATCTTCTCGACCTTATGCCGTTCTTTCGGGAAAATGCTTCGACGCTGATCAATTCCGTAGTCGAAGTTGTAGTTTTGAAGATCACATTCACCGGACTTGTCGCAAATAGGGCAATCCACCGGGTGGTCCAGAAGAATGAATTCCAACACTCCTTTTCGGGCTTCCTTTACTACATCAGAATCAGTAAAGATTTCCATTTTGTCCTGAACCATAGTAGAACAGGCCGTCATCAGCTTGGGCATCCCCTTTACTTCCACCAGGCACATCCGGCAATTCCCTGCAATGGAAAGACCGGGATGGTAACAGAAATGCGGTATTTCAATATCCAGATTCCGACATACTTCCAGAATTGTCTGACCTTCTTCCACACTATGCTCTTTATTGTCAATTTTAATGTTCATCATAAGGTTCACCCGTAAATCGCCACTTTGTTTTCAACCAGGCATTTTTTGTGCTTGATATGATACTCAAATTCATCTCGGAAACGGTCCAATGCCCCTTTGATACAAAACACAGCAGCATCTCACAGAGGACAAATCGTGCGGCCGATAATCTTCTCACAAATGTCATACAACAATTCGATATCGCCCTCCCGTCCGTCACCATTTTCAATATTTCGAATAATCTTCGCCATCCATGGGGTTCCTTCCCTGCAAGGTGTGCATTGCCCACAGCTTTCATGGGCATAAAACTCCGCGAGCCGTGCAAATACCTCTACGATACACGTGTCTTCATGCATCACTATAATGGCACCGGAACCCAACATTGAACCCACTTCCTTCAGGGAATCAAAATCCATTGCAACATCCAGGTGTTCCGGTCCCAGAACCGGTGCGGAAGAACCGCCGGGAATGATGGCCTTCACTTTTTTGCCATCCAGGATTCCCCCCGCGTGCTCAAAAATAATTTCCCGTAAAGAAGTCCCCATCGGGAGTTCAAATACACCCGGATTGTTCACATGGCCACTGACTGCATAGATTTTCGTTCCGTTATTTCGCTCGGGACCAATTGTCAGAAACCAGTTGGCTCCTTTTCGAATAATATCCGGTACGCAGGCGATTGTTTCCACATTATTAACCGTTGTAGGTTTTCCGAAAACACCTACCTGTGCCGGGAAAGGTGGCTTCAGGCGCGGTTGACCGGTATGGCCTTCCAGAGACTGAATCAAACCCGTTTCCTCGCCACAGATATAAGCCCCCGCACCCATGTGCAGATACAAATCAAAATCAAAACCGGAACCCAGTATATTTTTCCCAAGATATCCGGCTTCGTACGCTTCATCAACGGCTTTCTGGAGTTGATCCGCAACAAACTGAAATTCACCTCTGATGTAAACATAGCCAATTGTGGCTCCCATGGCAAATCCACCGATAACCATTCCCTCAATCAACTGATGGGGGTTATCAGACATGATATACCGATCTTTAAAAGTACCCGGCTCCCCTTCATCCGCATTACAGACAAAATATTTCTGTCTGTCGTCTTTGGGCATAAAGCTCCACTTCAATCCACAGGGGAAACCGGCTCCACCGCGTCCCCGGAGGTTCGATTTCTTAACCTCTTCCACCACTTCCACAGGCTCCATTCCCAGTGCTTTCTTCAGACCCTCATATCCCCCGAGCTTGACGTAGTGCGCCAACTCACGCACTTCCGGGTCAATCAAGTGCTTGAACAAAACATATTCAGACATCGATTTCCCCCTTTTTCAACGATTCTACAAGTTCATCAATTTTCTCTACAGTCATACTTTCAAAATACTTTTCATTTATCTGAATCGTCGGCGCTGTGCCGCAGGATCCCAGACACTCCACTTCCTGAAGGGTGAACAGTTTATCTTCCGTTGTTTCACCTGATGCTATACCGAGTTTCTGCCTCAAATGCTGGAAAATTTCACGGGAACCCATCAACGCACAGGAAATATTGGTGCAGACCTGAATGTGATACTTACCTACCGGCTTCTTGTTGTACATTGTGTAGAATGTGGCAACTCCCAGTACGTGGGCTACCGGCAAATTCAGAACAGCCGCCACAGCTTTTACCGCATCTTCCGAAATATATCCAAATTTTTTCTGGGCAAAATGCAGTGTCGGCAGTGTGGCCGCTTTCTTGTCCGGATACCGCTGGCAGATGACTTCAATATTCTGCATATCCTGTTCTGTAAATCTCAACGACATCTCCGCCTCCTACCTGTCCAGCTCACCGGCAATAATATTCAAACTGCCGAGAATTGCGACTGCGTCCGCCACCATGTAGCCCTGAACCTGTTCGTCAAAGGATGAAAAAATCGGAAAACAGGGGGGCCGCACCCGGATTCGGTATGGCATATTTCCACCATCCGAAACAATGTAAAACCCCAACTCTCCATTTGCCGCCTCTGTCGCACAGTAAATTTCACCGGCCGGGGCTTTTGCCCCTTCCATGACGAGTTTCATGTGGGAAATCAGGCCCTCAATTGTATTGTAGACATCTTCTTTCGGGGGCAAAGCAATCGTTGAATCCTGAATAATAATCGGCCCTTCAGGAATGTTTTCAATTGCTTGTTCCAGAATGTGAACCGACTGGCGCATTTCTTCCACCCGGACAAGATATCTGTCGTAAACATCGCCTCTGGTTCCGGTGGGAACTTCGAACTCATAATTTTCATAACCGAGGTAAGGCATTTTTTTACGTAAATCCCATTCCAGACCAGCCGCTCTGAGGCAGGGGCCGGTATATCCATATTGAATCGCATCATCAAGAGAAAATTCTCCGATTCCCCTTGCCCGATCATAGAAAATACGGTTTTTTGTCAGCAATGCTTCCAGCTCATCTATGGCGGAAGGAAACTCCCGGAGAAACTTGCGAATCAACTGAATGGTTTCATCGTCCAGATCACGGGAAACACCGCCAATTCTTGTGTAAGAAGTCGTTAACCTTGCACCAGTCATACGGCTGAAAATATCGTAAATCAATTCACGATATTTAAAAATGTACAGAAATGCCGTAAACGCGCCAATATCAACAGCATTAATACCCACACATACAATATGGTCTGCAATTCTGCCCAGCTCACAGGCGATTACTTCAAGCACCTGGGCCCGTGGAGGGGATTGAATGCCAAGAAGTTTTTCAACCGCCAGAGTGTACCCGACGTTGTTGTTGATTGAGGATGTGTAATTCAGCCGATCAGTAAACGGGATAAACTTCTGATAGGTGCGATACTCGCCAAGCTTTTCCACTCCCCGGTGAAGATAGCCGATATTTGTATGACTTGCGGCAATTGTTTCGCCTTCCAATTCCAGTACGATATGTAATGTACCATGGGTAACCGGATGGGAAGGCCCCATATTGACAATCATTCGATCTGTTTTAATGTCTATTTCTTTTTTAATATCAGTCATAGCAGTGTAAATTATCCCCTTCAAGCGGGAATTCTTTCCGAAGGGGATGCCCTTCATATTCTTCCCACATGAGTATGCGTTTCAGGTTCGGATGGTTTTTAAACCGAACACCAAACATATCGTACACTTCACGCTCATACCAGTTTGCCGTCTTAAAAACAGAACTGACAGATTCCACTTCAGGATATTTTCCCTCCAGAGGCACTTTTACCACCAGTCTCAACAGTGGTTCCATTGCCAGCATGTTATAGATCAATTCAAATTTTTGTTCCCGTTTGGGATAATGAACTGCGGTGAGGTCTATCAACATGGAAAAGCCATTGTCCCTGAGTAGCTCCATTGATTCCCGAATTCGGGAGGCATCTTTCAAAAGGATGAAAGTTTCGTCCCGCAATCCCGGCTGAACTTCGATAATATCACCGAAGTATTTTGTCAGCAGGCCGATAGTCTGTTTCATAATCCATTTTCTCCAATTGTTCGTAAAATGCAGTAATTCTATCTTTTCTATCAATCAGGGACTCTTGTTCAACCAGCTTCTGGATTTCCATGACGCCTCGAATCATGTTCTCGGGTCTTGGCGGACATCCGTTCACATAGACATCAACCGGTATAATTCGATCAATACCCTGTTGCACGGCATACGAACGGAAAAAGCCGCCGGAACAGGTGCATGCACCCACCGCTATTACCCATTTGGGCTCCGCCATCTGGGCGTAAATTTTCCGCAACACCGGTACCATTTTTCGGGTCACTGTTCCCATCACCATCATCATGTCCGATTGACGGGGAGAAAATCGCATCGCTTCAGCCCCAAATCGGGAAAGATCAAAGTGAGAGGCCTGCATGGACATGAATTCAATCGCACAACAAGCTGTCCCAAAGGGCATGGGCCAGAGTGAATACTTACGCGCCCAGTTTACCAGTTTACTGAGCTGAGTTGTAAGTACAGTATTACCAAGTGCGGTTTCTATTCCCATTCCAATGCTCCTTTTCGCCAGACGTAGGCATAACCAATCAACAACACAACAAAAAATATTGCCATTTCCACCAGAATAAATTTGCCACCTGAAAGGTATTTTCGATATACAACCGCCCATGGATACATAAATGCCACTTCGATATCGAACAGAATGAAGAGCATGGCAATAACAAAATATTTTACAGAGTAGCGTTGTCTCGCAGTTTCCTGTAAAAGAGATGCTCCGCATTCATACGTGTCAAGTTTACTTTTTTGATCCCGCTTCGGACCTAACAAAGCTGAAAAACCCACTATAATAATTGCGACCAGAACGGATAGTCCAAGAAGAAGTGCAATCGGTGAAAACAGATAAAGTTCTCCCTCCATTGATTCACCACCCCTCAGAAGTTCAATTGACCATACAATTTCTTGTACTGGGCGATTGTGTCTTCCAAATCCTTTTTGTCTGTTTTGTAATTGGCAGGATAAATTCCCTGCTTCCTTTTCAGTTCCTCCGCTTTCCGGATACGATCCTGCAATGTCAGAATACGGGTCTTCATCTTCCGCTTGTTTGCCAAATCAGCCTTAATGTTATTGTGCTCAATATCAATATTTTTACTGAGGGTGGCAATAAGTTTATTGGTTTCATTGATTTTTGCCCGGATTCCCGTATTAGAGGGACATCTTGAACGACCCGCCTTTAAAGTGGCCATGGCGACCTTTGCCTGAGCCAACTGCGACTTCAAGTCTTTATTCTTCTTCACCAAAGCAAGCTGAGCTGTAGCTGTATATGTATAAACTACGGCCTCCTTCGGCATCCTGGACTTCAATTGCGCTAAGACAGGAAGCGCCTTTTCAAACTCTCTATTCCCCACTAAACTCGATGCCAGACCGAACAGAATATGCTTGTCGTTCCCGTATCGTCCTTTCATTTTCTCGAAAATACTGATTGCGGCCACATACTGACGCAATCCAAGATAAGAATTCCCGAGGTTCAGCATCAGACCCTTATCGGACGGATAATACTTCAAGCCGGTCTGGCTCCAGTCTGCCGCCTTCTGATACATCGAACTTTTCCGATTCGCCGACATCGTCCTTGCGCGATTCAGACACACATCCGTCAACAGATTTAATCCGGTTTTATTCTTCGGGTTTAATTTTAACGATTTTTCCAGAGCTTTGATTGCACCGTCAAGGTTATTGTTTTTAACATACGCGTACCCCAATTCATAATAGGCTTTAGCCGACTTCGGAGTCAAGGCCACAGCCTGCAACAAGTCATTGACTGCCTTGGATGATTGCCCGATCTTATTTTCCGCAAATCCTTTTATATAAGACAAAGTGCCTTGAAGGTTTGAGGGAGATTGGGGGATATACTTGTTTGCCAGGTTGATTGCTTCGCTGTATTTCTTCTCATTAACCAGGATCTGGGCCTCAAGGGTTTTTATTTTGGCCAGATCCAGAACCTTTGTACCGGATTTTTCGGTGGCCGATTCTGCCTCTCTCAGCATCTGTATGGCTGATGAGTAATCCTTCATTTTCATGTAACAGACTGCTGACATATAAGCAGGGTAATACCAATATGAACCGTAAATTTCCATATCAGCCTGGAATTCAATCAGTGCCTTTTGTGTCTGGCCCCGTTTTAAATATTCAATCCCCGCTTTGTATTCAGCAATTGCTGTCCCTCCCAGCAAAAGTAACATCATTGAAACTGCAATAAACCTTTTCACAATCTCACCTCTCCTAATAAAATTTCAGGAACTCGTTTGCCCTTTCAGAATAGTCTTGAATCGAACTGCAAGATCACGGGATACATCCCGACCCATCCCAAGCATTACTGTCTGGAGCACTGCATTGGCAGTTTCAATCACAGCTTTCTTGTCATGAATGTCCGCGTTCAATCGCGCTAAACCATCCTGAAGCATCTTGTCTATATCTTGAAATACCCCATCGTCCACCCATTTACGAGTTTCATCTTGAATCCTTAATAATTTCTTGACCAGTGGGGGTACCTCTTTCTCTGTCTTGTTCTCAGCAGGAAACTGGGATAAACTCACCAGATTATTTATCAGCAAACCATATACCAATTTGGAAGTTTTAAAAGGCGTTTTCCCGCACGCATGGGCAATTTCACGAATATTCTTTGACCCGTTTATGTAACGGATAATATCCCATTCCACTGTGTTCAGCGTCTTTTTTTCATTGCTGTTTTCAGATATTACAGGGTAATATGAAAATGAAGGAATTTTTCGGGACAACACGCGCCACTCATCCAGACGGCGGGCAGATTCCATCAATAAACTGGTCAAATTACCCTGAATGTTTTGCGGATATTCCTTATCCAGAGGAACGAAGCGGAAAGCGCCATCAAACCAGATGGCAATTTCATATACAGCCTCATCTCCGGACAAGTCGGCAACCCGCGCATGGACGACTTCCCCGCCCTGTAAGACAACCTTTCCAATTACGCCCTCATTGTTCCGGAACTCTATCATCCCTGTTTCCTGGGACATGTTGGCAAGTTGTAAGATGTCCGGGAGTTTCAGTTCAGCCAACGAACCCTGAAGTTTCATTCTATCCACCTCAAAGCAAAAAAGCTTGCCGGCCAAAGCCGGCAAGTTTTCAGCGCCTCAGTTTAAAGGTAACAGTCAATGTTAGAATAACATCAACCGGTTGTCCCCGAAGTTTGCCGGGGGTAAATCTCATCTTCTTCACCGCTCTGATTGCTGCTTCAGGAAATCCAAGTGCCCGTAAAGGCCCTCCGATGACCCGAACATTTCCAACAGTTCCATCTTTTTTCAGTACAACTTCCAGAATAACATAACCCTGCATACCGGCTTTCTTACCCAATTCCGGGTAGACTACATTCCCTTGAAGCTGGCCGAGGTTATATATCGGGCGTTTCAGACCCACAGTACCATCCCTGATCGGTCCAATGGGAGCGGGTGGCGCGTCCGGCACACCAATGATGTAGTCATCGTCCAAATTCAGCTGGTTCTGATCGTTGGTTTCAATGGGAACAATGGGTTCCGGCTTATCCGGCGTCGGATCCGGAACCGGAATCTTCCGCATTTTTTTCTGCAACTGCAGCTGCTTCATCTGCTGTTCAGGCGGCGGCCGCAACACTACCCGCCGCATGATTTTTTCATTCTTCTTTTCTTCCACAAAGTTTTTGTTTCCAAAATCCGGAATGCTTACCCAGATCAGGATAATGTGAAAGACAAGCGCAATTAACAGCGCTATTTTATAATTCTTCTTATCCTCTTCCGATTCCCATGCCATTTCCACAACGAGACCATGGTCATCAGCAGCGATAAGAGCTGAACGACTAAGTTCTTCTGCCATCATTCACCTCGCTTATTGATAGCCCCACGTCTCCGCCTCAGCCTGGGTCGGAATCGTGATCGTCAGGTTCGGAATGTTCTTTTCTTTCTGCAACTGGCTCTCCAGTTGCTTGATGACATCCAGAACTGCAATCATGGACTCATATCTGGCTTCAGGGTTGACATAGATAATAATCGGCTTTTTCCAGTTATTACTCAGCTTCGGATACAGATAATCCTTCAGCATTCCCACTGCGTCAATTGATGCGGCAGGTTCCTTATCTACGGTAAAGGTATTGTCCGCGTTCACTTTGATGTAAACCGAATCTTCCTTTTCAATATTGTCAATCGTTTTCTTGTCCTGCTGCGGCAACTGATGTTCAATCCCCTTGGTGGCGCTGATTACGGTAGTTAACATAAAAAATACAATCAACAGAAAGGCAATGTCCGCCATTGACGAGGTAGGAATTTCGGGACTCGATTTCTTTTTTTCCAGTTTCATATCATCCCTCCCTACTCGAACTTCTCTTGCTTGACCTTTAAATCGGTCAGGAATTGAAGGTTTTTGGCGTGTGCCTGGCCCAATTGGTCAAGTATTTGGTCAACTGTATGCCACTTCACGTTTTGATCCACCTTCAGCACAATCGGCTGTTCAGGGTTTTTAGACATCAGGTCTACAGCGAAGGAAAGAACGTCGGTCTGATCAATGGGATGCGTGTCCTCTTTGCCATCGGAGACTTTGAGGAAACCACCCTCGGTCACAACAATAAATGCAGACCCCTTCACCACCTCGGACCGAACATCGGACCGCGGCAATACCAGGACGGTCTTGTCTACCTGAAATACTGTTGTAATCATAAAGAAAACAATCAGCAGGAAGGCAATGTCCGCCATTGATGCCGTGGGGATATTTGCATCAACTGTTTTAGTCTTTCCAATTTTCATTATACTTCCCCAGCCTTACTGAATGGTTTCAATTTCCCCGAAAGTCTCCATTAATACGTTTGAAGCAGACTCGATTTCCCGGATAAACCCACCGATTTTTGTTGTGTAATAGTTGTAGCACAGCAATACGGGCGCCGCAACAATCAAACCGGCGGCGGTGGTGATCAAAGCAGTGGAAATACCTTCCGCAACCTTAGTCGGATCATTCAACTTGGACATAGCGTCAAAAGAAGCGATCATGCCGACAACGGTTCCAAGGAAACCGAGCATCGGCGCCAGGTTGGAAACAGACGCCAATATACCAAGACCTCTTTCCATCCGTGCAATCTCATGAACTGCAGCATTTTCCATTGCTTTTTCAATGTCATCCTTCGGACGACCATACTTCAACAGGCCTGATTTCAAAATGGCGGAGATAGGGGAACGGTAAGATTCACAAATCTCAATTGCCGCCTTTACATTTTTCTTCTTCAAAGCACTTCTCAGCTTGCCAAGAAGCTCAGAGGTGTTAATTTTGGCTTTATAAAAAGTAATGCCTCTTTCGATAATCACAACTACTGCTGCAAGCGAAAATGCGGCCAGCACCCACATAATCCAGCCACCCTGATCCATATATTTCATAATCGAGTTAGTAAAAATGCCCACAGAACCGTACCTCCTGTTTTTTAATTTCGTAATTCAAAACTAAACTTGATTCCATTTGTCGAACCCCGGGTGGGATTCCTTATTCAAACCAGCCTCACCTCCTTATGCTATTCCTGCACAAAGCAACAC
>JAADJC010000102.1 GCA_013151025.1 Acidobacteriota bacterium | reverse complement strand
ATAGCTCAACTGGATAGAGCGTTTGGCTACGAACCAAGAGGTTGGGGGTTCGAGTCCCTCTGGGCACACCATCTTTTTCTGAATCCAAGTAAAATCAAGTTAAAACAAGGTTGAGGTTAAATCCTACCCTTTGGGCAGTGATGGGCGCAGAAAAAAAGGATCTGCTATTGACAGTCCATAGCAAACTCATTGATTTTTCTTCCTCCTACTCCTACTTTTCAATAGGAGAGAGAATTGCTGTGATGGACATAACATGTCCTTTATCGTCTGTTATGGGGGAGAGAACACAGGACTGGTGAAGAGATTTCCCGGATGATGTGACCATATCCAGTTTGCTTATGAGAGTCTGGTTCTTTGATGTAACCAGGGAAACCAGCGTCTGGAGGTCAAGAACCGAGGTTTCGGAAACCAGTTCAGAAAAGTAGAGTTTCTTTGCATCCACCTTGGAATACCCGAATGCTTGCTCTGCGGCCTTGTTCCAGTTGGTGATAATGCCACGTGGGCTGACGGTTGCGATGGGCAGTCCCGCGTGGTGAAACACAGACTCAAGAAACTTTCTGATGTAGCGGTTTTCTTCCAGGAGGGTTCTTAGTTTTTCATTCTTTTCTTTTAATTCTCCGTTTAATCGTTTCACTTCGTTTACCAGATTGGCAGAGTCTTCAGCTGCCTTAACTGCTTTTTCCAGAGCTTCGGATTCTGTAACTTCCCCTTCATTTCCCATATAACTCAGGGTTGTGACGTGATCATCTTTTTTCTTTTTTCCAGTCGATATCGGTTCCTTCAGTTCCCGGTCAGGGAGGAGTTCATCCAGTTCAACCCGAATGCGTTCCTGTTCCAGCGGGTCCTTTATCAGGTGATATTTTTCAACGAGATAAGATGTGGCATCCTGTACGACCCGGCGAAATGTTTCCATTACCCCTTGTCCGGTAAGGGCAACGGCGGGGAAATTGGGGCAATTCCGAAAATTCAAGCGTTGGTTCATCAACTGTAATGCGGCAATATTTTCCATATCCCGCTTGTTGAATTGAAGGGCCATAGGAATGGTCTTGATGTTCAGGCGATTTGCATTGAGATTTTTGTGCAGGTTGTTAAGGGATTCCACGTTTTCAGCCATTTTGTCCGCCTGACTGTCTGCCACAAAAACGATTCCATCGGCACCGGAAAGAATAATTCTCCGGGTGGAGTCGTAGTGAACCTGGCCGGGAACGGTATACACCTGAAATTTTAAAGTTCGACCTGACACCGGCAATTGAACCGGCATCAGGTCAAAAAAAAGGGTTCTGTCCTCCATGGTATCCACAGAGAACAGTTCCGTATGTGTTTCCTGATTAATTAGTCGGTGCAGAACCCTGAGATTCGTTGTTTTTCCGGAAAGTCCGGGACCGTAATAAACGATCTTTATGAGAATCTCGTCGTTCTGAGAATTAAACTGAACCAATTAAAATACTGAACTCAAAATGTATTCCACGCCTTTGAGGTTATAGGGTCTGTATCTGTATTGTTAAAACGAATTTCACCGGTTGCGACGTCATAAACGTAAGCGGTTGTTTCGGTAAAGTCTGCAGCAGCTATGGGACTGGCGGCTGAGGCTGATACGTCGTTCAGATTTCCGCCCTTATCTACGGGAGAGTCCGGCATTTTATTCTCAGCGAAGATGCTGGTGCTGGTTGTTGATGTCAATTCAGCCATTGTTGGAAATGCGGCGGTTCCTGCCAATGCATGCTTTGCATATTGAATTGCAATGGCAGCACGGGTTGTGCCGATTACACCCTTTGCTGCGGCGCTTTTAGCCTCATCCTGCATGTTGACATACTTGGGCATGGCAACTGCGGCAAGAATGCCCAGAATGACAATGACCATCACCAGTTCAATCAGTGTGAACCCCTTTTCTCTTTTCATGATATACCTCCTTGGGATATGGTTACGTCAATTATTATATCCCGTCACGCTGTATTTGCAAGGAATTATTGTTATAAGACCTGAATCTGTCAAAAAGTTGAGTGGCTGATAAGAGTGATGGGCGATGAGTGATGGGCGATGAGTGACAAACACCAATCCCTTTATGTTTCTGATTCTTACCCCAACTCCAACTCCAACCCCTACTCTCTAATGCCGGAACAGTGACATTACATCCCACATTGGCAGGTAGATGGCCAGCGCGAAGAACAACACAATGATTGCCAGACCAAGGAGAAGCATGGGTTCCAGCAGAGCAGCCAGGTGCTGAATGGTGTAGTCAATTTCCCGGTCATAATAATCGGCGGATTTTTCCAGAAGTTCGTCCAACTGGCCGGTCTGTTCCCCCACAGAGACCATCTGAACCACCATGTCGGGGAAGTACCGGCTGACTGTCATGGGTTCTGCAAGGGACTTTCCTTCGAGAATAGCTTCTTCGATCAGCTTGATGGTATTTTCAAGTACGACGTTTTCCATGGTGGCGCCTACGTTTTGGAGTGCCTGGATAATGGGGACTCCGGATCGGATCATCATTGCCAGGATCCGGCAGAATCTTGACATGGAGATTTTCAGCATCAAAGGCCCGAAAATATAGGCTCTCAACTTGAATGTGTCCCATTTGCGTCGGCCTTCTTTTGTGGAGAGGATATGACGGACCCCGAGAATCCCAAGTATAACGGCGGCGATAATCGCCCACCAGAAATGTTGGAAGATGTAGTTCATGTCAATCATAATTCTTGTGGGCAGAGGCAGTGCGACCTTAAACCTTGAATACATGGCGGCAAAACGGGGGACAACAAAGCTCATCAGTATCACGAATGCCACGGCAAGGCCCAGTACAACGATTTTCGGATAGCGGGTGGCACTTTTTACCCGATCCTTTGTGTCTTTTTCATGTTCCGCAATGAGCGCAAGCCTGTCAAAAATGGTGCCCAGCAGTCCGGACTCTTCCGCCACTTTTACCATGTGGACGTGAAGTTGGCTGAAGATTTCAGGAAAATCAAACATACCTTCAGAAAGGGCTGCCCCGGCTTCTACCCGATACCGGATATGGTTCAACGCTTCTTCAAGACGGGGGTTGGCGGTCTGTTTCGCAACGATGGCCAGTGTGGCAACAATGGGAAGGCCGGCATTTATCATAGTTGCCATCTGGCGGAACATCAGCGCAAGGTCGGTGAGTTTGATTTTTTTCTTTAAAAAGGGAAGTTTTTTCTTTTTATCTTTCAATTTTTTTATTTCGATGGGGATGTAGGCAAGGTGACGAAGCTTGTCCTCAACTTCCAGTCTGGAGCCAGCGTCCAGTTCTTCTTCAATCAGGTGTCCCTGTCCGTCTCTGGCTCTGTATGCGTATTTCCCCATCTTTTATTGTTCCTTAATCCCGACTTACCCGGAGAACTTCTTCCAGGGAGGTGATCCCCTTGAGTACCTTACGGATTCCCTGTTTTTGCATGGCGTTGAATCCGGATTCCAGAGCCGCGTCCTCCAGCTCATCCATGGGGCGTCGATTCATGATAAGATTGCGAATTTTTCTATCCGGTCTCAGAATTTCATAGATACCGGTACGTCCTTTATATCCGGTTTTATTGCAGAAATTGCATCCCTTGCCGTGATACAGCGTAATGTCTCCCGGAGCTTGAACTTCCAGCACAGCCCGTTCCGCTTCTGCTGCAGGATATGCTTCGATGCAATGCGTGCAGATTTTTCTGACCAGACGCTGCGCGACGATGGCCCGGATTGAAGAGGCCAACAGGAAGGGTTCTACTTTCATGTCAAGAAGCCGGGAAATAGTGGACACTGCGTTGTTTGTATGGAGTGTGGACAGAACCAGATGGCCGGTTAACGCCGCCTGAACCGCAATTTCGGCAGTCTCAGCATCACGAATTTCACCCACCATGATGATGTCCGGGTCCTGACGTAGTATGGAACGCAATCCGGATGCAAAGGTGATACCGGCCTGGGGATTGACCTGTACCTGGTTTACATGTTTCAACTGGTATTCCACCGGGTCTTCCACCGTGATGATATTTTTATCTTCGGAGTTGAGCATCTGAAGGGCTGAATAGAGAGTGGTGGTTTTTCCGCTCCCTGTGGGCCCGGTAACCAGAATAATTCCGTTTACGGTTTTCAGGGCATCCAGGACCATGTCGTAGTCTGTGTTATCTATGCCAAGTGAATCCAGCCCCACAAGAATATTGGATTTGTCCAGAAGCCGAAGGACGATTTTTTCACCGAATATAGTGGGCAGGGTAGAAACCCGGACATCCAGTTTCTTACCGGAGATATCCAGGGGAAACCGGCCGTCCTGGGGTGATCGTTTTTCTGCGATGTCCATATCTCCCATGATTTTGATTCTGGATATCACCGCTGCGTTCAGGTAGGTTGGAATCTGGATTTTATGGGTATGAAGTACGCCGTCAACCCGAAAGCGAACCCGGAGCTTCGTTTTCCCCGGTTCCAGGTGAATGTCACTGGCTTCTTCTTTGATTGCGGAAATAAGAATATTGTTTACCAGTTTGATTACCGGTTTTTCATTTGCGCCGGTCTCCTGAAACTCAATGCCGTCAAGTGCGAGATTGTCTGCAATGGGACTCTCATTGGCGTAAAAATTACGAAGGGCGGTTTCAATGTCTGTTTCCGTGCTGATAACCACATTGATTTTTTTGCCGACTATGTTGGCGAGATCATCAATAATGTACACGTTTAGGGGATCGGAAATTGCGACAGTCAGTGTTTTGTCCACGAGAAAGAGCGGGATGACCTTATTTTTTTTTGCAAATACTTCCGGAATGAGGGTGACAATTTCAGGGTCAAAGAGAATGTTTCCCACATCCACATATGGGATATTTAATTGTTCGCTGATAGTCTTAATGATGTCTTCTTCTTCAATAACATTCATTCGAATAAGGGCTTTCCCCAGCCGGATGCCATTTTTCCTGGAGTATTCCAATGCCTTTTCTACCTGATCCTTCGTAATAAGTCCGGCTTCAACAAGCATTTCTCCAAGCCTTTTCCGTTGTTTTGGTTTCGCCATATTCCCTCTTTGCATGATTTTCTTAATCTGTTACAATCTTACCTGAACTAAGGGATTTAGTCAATCTATTGCGTTGTTGAGGAAGGAGAAGGCAATGATAAACCTTGAGAAACAAGAAATTCAGGGAAAAAAAGGTGTAATTATCAGTGTTGATGGGAAAATTGACACCAACGGTACCGAATCGCTCCGGGAAAGTATCCGGGAAAGCCTGGATGACGTGGATTTGCGCCATGTAGTCATTGATCTGGCAAAATGTGACTTTATCACGTCTGTGGGTTTGGGTATGCTTGTAGGCGCGCATAAGAAAGCCAATGCCATCGGAAAGAAACTGGCATTTGTGGAGCTGCACAAGAATATTGAAAGCATTTTCAGAATCACAAACCTTTATACCTTTTTCAACGTCAGTAACAAAGTTGAGCAGGTGTGGGGGGAATGATACGAACTGCTGTTATTCCGGTCGCGGGTCTTGGAACCCGGTTTCTTCCTGCCACAAAGGCAATTCCCAAGGAAATGATTCCTATCATCGACAAGCCTACGATTCAATACATTGTGGAAGAGGCGTTAGATTCTGGAATTGAACACATTATCTTTATTACCGGCCGGAATAAATCAGCCATAGCGAACCACTTTGACTATCATCCGGAACTGGAGTCCCATCTCAAAGAAACAAACAAAATGGACGAATTGAAGGGTGTTCGGGAACTGGTTTCCCGGGCGCGTTTTTCATTTGTTCGTCAGAATGAACCGAAGGGTCTGGGACATGCGGTTTTGTGCGCCCGGCATTTAATCGGGAAGGACGAGAGTTTTGCCGTGATGCTGGGAGACGACGTTATTGACGCAGAGGTGCCTGCATTACGGCAGATGATGGACGTTCACGAAGAAAAACAGGTGCCGGTGCTTGCCCTTCAGAAGGTTTCCCACCAGGATGTGTCAAAGTATGGCGTTGTGGCGGGAGAGTATATTTCCGAGTCCCTGTTGAAAGTGAGCGGACTTGTGGAAAAACCGAAGCCGGCGGATGCGCCGTCTGATCTGGCGATTATAGGAAGGTACATCCTTTCGTATAAGGTTTTTCGTTTCATTGAAGAAACCAATGCCGACGGTACTGGAGAGATTCAGTTGACCAATGCACTGAGCCAATACCATGATATTTATGGATTGCTGTTTATGGGTAAACGCTACGATGCCGGAAACAAGCTGGACTACCTCCGGGCCACCGTTGAACTGGCGCTGAAGCGGGAAGAGTTCCGGGAACCATTCACCGCTTACCTGAAAAACCTGCTGAAGTGACAGGAAGATAAGTTCCGATAAGGTCGAGGTTGAGTAAAGAGTGGGAATCAGCCATCCGCCTTTTCTCCATACTCAAACTTATCTTTGATAGAATGAATACGGATTGAAAGAAAGAGAGGATGATAGAATAAATGCAACCGTTCAAAAAAAGTGTTTTCAGAGATTATTTTGAAACCATACTTATCGGGCTTCTGGCTTTGACTTTTGCCAAAACCTTTGTTTTTCAGCAGTTTAAAATCCCCACATCTTCTATGGAAGATTCCCTGCTGATTGGGGATCATCTTGCCGTGAACAAATTCATGTTCGGGCCGGTTTCTTTTGCATGGGAGAGAAGTATTTTTCCACAGCGGGACGTGAAGCGGGGAGATGTGATTGTTTTTCGTTTTCCCAAAAACACGGAAGTTGATTTTATCAAACGGGCAATTGGTATGCCCGGCGATACCATTGAGATTATTGACAAACAGGTGTATGTGAATGGAAAGGCCTTGAAAGAGCCATACAAGATTCATAAGGATCCATTTACCATATATCAGGATGGAATGCTGAAGAAACGTGACAATTTTGGCCCGGTGATTGTGCCGGACGGCTGTTATTTTGCCATGGGAGACAACCGGGACAACAGCGATGACAGCCGATTCTGGGGTTTTGTTCCACGTGAATATATCCGAGGCAGGGCTTGTGTGATCTGGTGGTCTTATCCGGATGCGCCGGGAGAATATAAAAAGACAGGCCTTATTCACTTTGTGTCGGATATTGCGAAAAAAATTATTACTTTCGGAAGTAAAACAAGATGGAAGCGTTTTTTCCTTGTTGTACGTTGACCTGTTCAGGGGGAAAATTCAGCTTACGGCCTGAATAGACATACTTGTAGCGGAAGATGTTTCCCAAAGCCGGTTTGGATTTGTCTTTATACTGTTCCTGAATATAAGAACTGATAGCAGAGGGAGGCAAAACGGTGGGCCGTGCGCACAGAAAGGCAGTCGTAATTGATGATGAAATACATATTTCGGCTATGGTATGTCTGTTGCTGGAAAGACTCGGGTTTGCAGTTCAATGCGCTTCCGATGGCGAGTCTGGTCTGGCACTTGTAAAAAGAGAAGAGCCGGATCTCCTTGTTGTCGATATGTTATTGCCAAAACTTCATGGGCTGGAAATCTGTAAAGCGATTCGTAGAAGCCCTGTATTGTCCCGGATCCGCATTGTGGCCATGACTGCAATTTACAAAAGACTCAAGTTTCGCCTGGAAGCCGGAGATGTGCGGGTGGATGCATATGTAGAAAAACCATTTGATGTAAAAGAATTTACAAATGTGATTCAAGGACTTTTCCCTGGCGACTTTACTGATAATGAGGTCGAGGCCTATGCGGAATTTGTTCAGAAAAAGGTAGAAGAACAGGCAGTTTCTTTTGCAGGAAAACTTCCGGAAATGCTTAAAGCCATAACAAAACTATGGGGTCTCTATCGTTTGGATCAGGAAAATCCGGGAGATCTGGACGAGATGCGTAAACTTGTACACCAACTGACCGGCTCTGCATCACTCTACGGATTTCACGAGGTTAGCCGTATCTGCAGACAATTGGGAAAAACTCTAAGTGATATTGAAGAGAACGGTGGGGCAATTATCAAGAGCCAGCAGACAGAGATGTCGAGTCTACTTGGTGTGCTTGCCGATGTCGCAAGAAACACAGGGAAAGTGAATTCCGCATTGTTGCCTGATAGATTGAAGGAAAATTACTTGAATCTGGAGATTCCGGTGACGATTATCAGTATGAATCCGCACCACCTTGAAGAGCTTGTGGCCGGAATGTCCGGCTTTGGCTATGCGGCTAAACTGATTAGATTTGGAGATTTGGGGCGCAAGGGCTTTTTTCTGGAGACCGAGAACGTGATAGTGGATCTTCAAAAACGCCCCAGTGGAACAGCGTGGATAAAAAAAATCAATGTTTGTGGTGGAACCGGGCCGCTGAATGTGGTGGCTATTGCTGACGAACATGGTTTCGATCCTGGCAAAATGAAGAGCGGTAGTGAACCATTTTGCTGGAAATGGATAAAGCGGTCTGCGGATGTGTATGATGTGATACGGAAACTGGAAGAGAACGCAAAGCCGTCACAATCTGAAGAACCCTATCGTCTATTGATTGTGATGAAAGAAATGGCGATGTCTGAGCATTTCCAGATTCTTTTAAGGCAAGAGGGATTTCTTGCAAATGCCTGTGAGGGAAATCAGATATTCATGTCCGTGCGGGAGTTTCACCCGGATGTTGTTTTGCTGGATTTGCAAAAACCGATTCAGGATACAATTGCGCAGGTTCGGACAATTCGGTCATGGAGACAGGATATACCCATTGTTGTGAATGCCGATTCTTTTTCTCCAGAAGACATGAACCATCTGACAGAACACTGGGTTATGGATGTCGTTTCTACTGGAAACACTTTCGGGCGTCTTGCTTTTTCCCTTGAGAGTTACGCAAGGTGTTGGCGGCAGGTACGTGAAAATCGTACAAAGTACTTCCTTTCTGGTGTGTATCGATATGCCCCATTTATGGAAGCTATGGAGACTGAATTGAAATGGGCGTCCCTGTCAGGGAAATCAATGTCTGTTGCTGTGTTCGGCCTGGATCATGTGGCAGAATTGAACAGGAAATCCGGGGAGAGGGAAGTGGACCGCATGTCAGAGGCATTGTGTCGATTGATTCGGGGGCAGATGGAGGGACGGGATCGGGTTGGACAGGTGGGCGGCGGCGTCTTTGCCGGGTTCTTCACCGGTATGGAAGGGCAGATGCTGCAGCGCTTCTTATCGGATTTACGGCATTATTTTTCCTCGCTGTCTTTTTTTCACGAGAGAGGCAAATTGAAGGCGACTTTCAGTGCCGGTATTTCCCGCTTTCCCAATCTTTCCGACCGGAACGATCTCTTTGAAGCTGCACTGGACGCCATGTTGCGGGCACAGAAGTCTGGTGGAAATCGAATCGTTTCCACCTTCTGAATTTAAGAAGTGTGCAATTTCCAGATAGAATACATATGAATTACCCCAATTCAAATACTTGTTGAAATCCTTCACATAATCTCGAGAGTCTGGCCAGTTTTTTTGAAGGAAGGGTGTAGCCGGGCAGGTATTCTTGGCTGGTAATCTTTCGTTATACGAGTCTGTAACTTGTAGAACAAAAGGGAGTAGTTCACGGAGTGAAAAAATCCGGGCTGCGAGGAGGTTATGGTGTCATTTTTTGTTTGCAGAGTGTCAAATATTTATGATACACTTATCGTAATCACATTGACGAAGACGGGAGGTGAGAAAAGCTCAAATTTCTTGGAGGTGCCCATTTACCATTCAAAATCTTTAATTTGCGGGAGGTGACATGAAAAGAGTACTATTAACCGGGGTTATGGCTGTTCTGCTTGCAGGGATGTGGGCGTGCGCGCCTGCGACTCACACAGAAGCGGATGAGTCTCAACCACTACCACCAGTTACGACAGCACTGTTCGACCCGGCTGCGGGGATAATCCCCTTTCCCAATGATCTGTTGATCAATCCGGCTACGGGACTGGTAAATATTCCCAACCCGGACGGGCTGGACGCAATCGCGTCTGTCAATTCACTGGATGGGTTTTCCACCACATCGGCGATATCATTCTATCTGGATGGCGCGCCGAAGGCGGACACTATTAACAGCGATACAATCAAAGTAATGGACCTGATGACAGGGACGGAAGTTGCTGTTTCATTTATGCCGTTTGATCCGGTAACGGGTTCCGTATCCATGGTTCCGGTAAGACCGATACCCCCCCGCCATAAAATTGCAGTGGTGATTACGAAGGGCGTGTTGGATACCAATGGCACTTCAATTGAGCCGTCTCAGGTTTTCTATCTGATCCGCAGCTCAAATTCTCTGGTAGATGCAGAGGGGCACTCCACAACAAGCGTTTTGGACGATCAGAGTGCCGGTTTACTGGAGCCGTTACGGCTGGCAATGAAGCCGATGTTTGACTTCATGGGCAGTATCGGGGTTCCCAGAACCAGTATTGCACTGGCTTTTGTATTTACGACGGAAAGTACGTATCAGGACTTTCAAATCCTTCGTGCTGAGATGGCTGGAATGGCTCCGCCGACACCGGCTTTTGTCGGTCAATACCTTGGCGACGCCATGGTCGGCGCTTTCTTCCAGGGTGTGCTGGCACAGACCGGGATTGACTTCCCCCATGACAGTGTGGGCGGTGTGTTGACAGGGGCTTTCGGTTCTCCAAACTACATTACTAATCCGTTGGTCGGCTATTTTGTAAAAGATGCTCAAGGCAATTTTGAAGAACAGAATGTTGCCATGATACCCTTTATTATGGTAGTGCCGAAGGGAAGCGGCCCATTTCCGGTTGTCATTTTTCAGCATGGGCTTACTCGGACCAAGATGGACGCGTTGGCGATTGCCAATACATTTGCTTCAGCCGGTCTGGCGACAGTATCCATGGATCTGGTGCTTCACGGCGATCGTGCAGGCGATTATATGAATAACGCCACAGGTGAAATGGGCCCTGACGGGCAGCTTGATCCTTCCGGCGCACTTTTTCTGAACCTGAAATCTCTGAGAACGGCAAGGGACAATATTCGTCAGTCCAACGTGGATCAGATGATGTTGGTAAGAATGCTGGAAGCGGGTGTGGATTATACCGGCGACAGTGTGCCTGATCTGGCACCGATGAATTTTGTCTATTGCGGACAATCTCTCGGCGGCATGACCGGAACCAACCTGATGGCCATTGAACCGGCCATCAAGACCGCCGTACTCAACGTACCCGGTGGTGTGATCAGTTTGCTCCTGACCCATTCCCAGACATTTGCTCCGATTATCAATGCCGGTCTTGCGGAAGAAGGGATTGTTGCCGGCAGCCCGGAATATAATCAGTTCTTCATGATGGCACAGACAGTGATTGATTCTGCGGATCCTTCAAACTATGCTCCGTATGTGTTGAATGGCGATATTTCAGGCGTGACCAAGTATGTCTTGATGCAGGAAGCAATCGGCGACACCGTTGTGCCCAATATTTCAGGTGATGCGGAGGCAAGGGCTTTCGGCGCCAATTTCCCACAGGTGAATCCAATTGTTAATGCAATTTCCGGTATGACAACGGCAGACCCTGGCGTAGCCAACGGCCTCTTCCAGTTTGATACACCGAATCACGGATTTCTGCTGTCTCCAGACCCGAGTCATCCTGAATTCACCTATTTTGGTCAGTTGCAGACAGTAACATATCTGGGTTCTTACCTGCAGACAGGAACACCGATGATTATAGATCCGGCGGCAACAAAGAGTTCAGGCAATACGGCTGATTCAGCATCCGAGTGGGCGCTCAGAACCTTCAACTACAGCATTAATGCCCGTGCGGCAGTGTTAGTCAGATGAGAGGGGTGGTAATTATGAAAAAACTAACTGCAATATGCGTGGGATTGCTGGCGACAATGTTGGCATTCTCATCCGGTTTCCAGGTAAATGAGCATAACGCGCAGGGCGCGGCAATGGGCAATGCCTATGTCGCCAGCGTGGATAATGCGTCAGCCATGTTCTACAATCCCGGTGCCCTTGCTTTTGTCAAGGGCGTTGATGTAAACATCAGTTCCGTCGTATTCTACCCGACCAGCAGCTGGACTTCGCTGGATGGCAGCCAGAGTACAGACCAGAAGACGAAAATCAACTGGTTGCCGGCTGTGTATGTTTCATACCAGTTGAATGACAAGGTGGTGGTGGGGATTTCCCAGTTTACTCAGTACGGCCTGGAAACAGACTGGCCGACAGAGTGGCCCGGGAGTCAACTTTCAGACCGGACCAAGATTCGTACCTTCAATGTGGCGCCGACCATCGCCTTCAAAATCACTGACAATTTTTCAGTTGGATTCCAGGCGAACTGGGTCGGGGCTGATGTGTTGATTCAGAAGACAATCAGTTTTGTGGATCAGACAGCCTGGTTGGATATGTCCGGTGACGGAGACGGCTGGGGTGCTTCAGCCGGTTTTCTGTGGAAGGCCACTAATAAGATTAACGTAGGTGGTTTCTGGCGCAGCGCAGTGGACGTGACATTTGATGGTGAAGCTGATTTTGACAATGTGCCTACACCGTTTCTGCCGGTTCTCTATGACGGGAAAATCCAGGCAGGGGTGAAGCTGCCTCAGACCTGGGGATTAGATGTGTCTTACCAGGTTAACGACAAACTGATGGTTGAAGCTGGATTCATGAGTACAGAATGGTCTGATTATGGTGTGCTGGCTGTTTACCGGAAAGATACCGGCGGCCTGCTGTCCGCTGTTCCCAAGAACTGGGAAAATGTGACCATGTACAAGCTGGGCGTCAAGTACAATTTCAGCGAGAAACTGACGCTCCGGGGCGGCTACATTTATGATGAAGCCGGAAACCCGGACAGTACACTGGATCCGTCATTGCCGGATAGCAATCGCAATGATTTTTCCGCCGGTTTTGACTGGAAGTTCAAGAACTTTACGGTCAGTACTTTTGTCATGTACGTTCGGTTCAATGACAGAACCACGACAACCCAGATGGACAACTTCAATGGCTCTTATTCTACAGATGCCATATTGGTTGGTGCGTCTCTGGATTATCGGTTTTAATTAAGGTTCCCTGTGCCGGGGGGGAACCCCGGCACAGGGATTATAAAAGGTTGGGCTATGACGAAAAACAGGATTCTGGTAGTAGACGACAATAAAAATGTCCTGGAAGGACTGAACCTGCTTCTGGGTGAGAAGTACGATACATTTCTTGCATTTGATGGAGAGTCGGCCCTGGAAATTATTCGAAGCAAGGATATTGATCTTGTAATTACCGATATGGTAATGCCGGGGATCAGCGGGCTTGAGCTCCTTGGGAAAATAAAATCACTGAAACCGGACATTACAGTGGTGATTTTAACCGGCCACGGCACTATTGAGCTTGCAGTGGAGGCAATGAAAAAGGGCGCTGCGGGTCTCATCGAAAAACCTTTCCAGGTGGATAAGATTCTTATTGATGTGGAAAATCTCCTGAAGATACGACGATTGGAGCGAAAGAACCGTGTTTTTCAGAGAAAATTAACACTGGAAGAGCGGAAACTGCAATTTGTTGCAGAAAATGAAAACATGAAAAAGATAATGAAGCGGGTGAAGGCGCTTCGAAAAAATGACGCGAATGTGCTGATAGCGGGTGAACCCGGTGTGGGAAAGGAACTTCTTGCCCGAATCATTCATAAATACAGCACCAGACGGGAATACCCCTTTGTAAAAGTGAATTGCGGCCTGATTACAGTCGACACATTTTATGAAATACTATGCGGAAAACCGGGAGAGGAATTCGAAAAACCGGGTATGTTCGCAATGGCGGAAGGAGGATCGATTTTTTTCGACCACATAGAAAAGATGGATTTACAGTCCCAGTCTATGCTTGCGGAAATTTTACGAGACGGACAATATCCATTGCCTTCAGGAAATGCTTATACGAGATTGAATACCCGGATTAT